>NZ_ABCK01000001.1:300000-439085 GCF_000170755.1 Lentisphaera araneosa HTCC2155 | reverse complement strand
AACAGCAAAGTTCATTCGAATGAGTTAGGGGTTTCTTTAAATGAAAGTGGAAAAGAAATTGAATGTATCGTTCAAGATACAAATGAAAATTACTATTTAATAAAGATAAACACTATTTATAATTGTTTAAATTTGGATCAGTCTGTTTTAAACTTCACCCATTTTACAGGGGGTAAATACATAGATAGTATTCAAAAATATAGTTTTTATTTGAATAGGATTGGTGATTCAGATATTTTTAAGATTCCAGAGACATATAAAACAGAAATTTATTGTATATCGGGCAGGAATAAGGACTTTGATTTTTATACCAAGTATAATGAGCTATCTATGAATGGTTTGCTTTTTGAAGAGATTTGGTCTGCTGAAATAGATTAGGGAGAATAAACTGAACGTTTAAAATTGCCAATGAGATAGTGAAGGAGGATTTTCCAGAATGATTATTTATAGATTAAAATTTGATTTTAATAATTGTGAATGGCTCTACAACGTTCAAAGTGACAGAGATGAATATATTTTTAACGGAGACAGCCTTTCTGAGTCTTGGAAAACTTTAAATCTATATACTGACAGGCCTAATTCTATTAAAGATCTATCTAAGTATGGTGTGGGAGTAATTGTTTTTTCAAGTAAAGTTTTAGAGAATGATAAACTCTTAACATGTTTAGAATTAGGAGGAGAGTTGTTGCCTGTAGAAATTGAAGAGGTAGGAAAAGCATACATATATAACATCACCTCAGTATGTAATGCGATTGACTCTCAAAAAACTATTTATAGATATGCGCTTAGTGATAAACCTTTTGCAATTGGCTTTGAAAAACCAACTTTTATAAAGAACAGGCTTTCAAATTCAAGTATATTTAAAGTACCTCTTACTTCAAAAACAGAGATATACGTACAATTAGATGGATTGGAAGATTCTAGTTTTAATTTTAAAAAAATAATTGAAGAAAGTGGCATTAAAGGACTTAACTTCACTGAAGTGTATAAAGAATAAAAGGATAATTAGGGACAGGGGAATTTTTAAATCACATTTTTAAATCACCTGTCCCTCTAATTTTCCTCTAGATTCGTTTGAAATTTTAAGTACAATCACGGGACCTGCTTTAGCGGGGAAAGTGAGTAAATTATCGAAAGTTGAATTCTTTACAGAATTACGTAAAAGAAAGTTTTTCCAAGATGATGACTTTGGTAAGACATTGCTCGATGATGTTGAGACAAACCATATGGCTGCTTTACGCACCACAAAAATGTGTTTTGTAGCAGGTACAAAAATCCATGCCCAGCAAGGCTTAGTGAATATCGAAGATATAAAGCCGGGCATGATGGTTCTGGCTCGTGATGAGCAGAATACGACTCAATCATACAAACCTGTTCTTCAAACCTTTGTAACAAAACCTACTCTTCTCTATCACCTTTACTACACCATTAACAGTGGTGAATCTGATGACGAAGATGCCGAACTGATTTCTGGTACAGGTGAACACCCATTCTGGGTAGTGGCTAAACAGCAATTTGTACCAGTCGAAGATCTCGAAATAGGAGATGTTTTCCGCTTGGCTAACGGTGAATTTGCGACCCTCGCAAAAATCGATACCGAAAAAGCAGTTCATGGTGAAACCTTCACCACTTACAACTTCGAGGTAGCGGACTTCCATACTTACTTCGCGGGTGACTCAGGCCTTTGGGTTCATAATACGGGTGACTCTTTGTGTCAACAAATGTATAGTCACTATGAAAAAACACTTGAGCTTAATGGAGGTGATATATGGAGTGCATTTGATGATACAGCTCTATGGGTTATCAATAAAGAGAATTTTATTGATGAAAAGCTAGGTCATTTAAAATTACTTAATCAAGCAAGAACTAAGTATTTTGAATCAGGAACAACAGGTAGCGTAATTCCGTGGGATAATCTCTCAAAACAAAACTTACCGACTAAAATTGATGATCTAGGTAATGAAGTAGTTGATTTTGATTCATTTGGTAAAGATGGTAGAAAACTTAAGGTAAATATGGAAAAAGTATATGGTATTAAAAAGCTTGGACATATGGCGGCACATCATATAGTTGAGAAGAATGATAACCCTATTGCGGTTGCTATATTGACTAGAAATGGAATTCACGTAGATGAAGCGGCTAATGGTGTATGGATGCTGATGGATGAGGTAAAAAAGAAATACTCACAGAACCCTGAGTTTTTAGATGGACTTGGGCCGTATCACAACAGCAGTCACTCGGATACATACTCTGAATATATCTTAGAAAGGTTAGAGTTAGTTGAACCAAATGGTCCAAGTGCTATTAGAAAAGAATTGCAACGCATTGCTAATGCTTTAATAAACGAAACAGGAGAAGTGCCATGGCCGTGAAAATATTTAAAGTTAAACATGACTTTACATCTTACTCACTTTTACCAGAAAAGAATAATACTTTTTTCAATCTTAAAATTGGTAAAGGTGAATCATTGTCGGAACAATGGAACCCAGATTGGCGATTTTACGTGCGTAATGTAATTGATCGTGATAAAGGTAGTTTTTATTATATAAGTCCTTCAATTCTTACTTTTGATAAAATTTTATTAAAAGGGGGCTTAGAAGTAGTCCTGCGTAACCACGGAGAGTTTTTAGAGTCTATCTTGGAGGATACTGAAAGTGAGATTATAATTTATAATCCGTTAAAAATGTATGATTGTTTAGACTTCGATAATACTACTTTTGAGACCGATGAAGTAGGCGGTGACATAACTAATATTGCTGTCGATATTCATGCTTTTGATTTAGAGAAAATTGGTGATAGTTCAATTTTTAAACTACCAGGTCGCTATGTCCACCCTACTTATGTAGTTACAGGGTTACATGATGAAGAAAAGGATTTTTATTTACAGTATAAGAAATTGGACTTAACTGGTTTAGATTTTGAATTAGTGTGGTCCAATGAGTAAAAAAATATATCAAATACATCCAGAAATATCTGATTTAGCTCATGCCTTTGATGAGAAGGTACAATCGTATGGTCTGCACAAGCGTTTAGGAGAGTTTGATCCTGTCAAATCAAATGACTTGAACTGGGATCAGTTCCCTGATTTTTTTTCCATAGCACCTAACTTTTTGATTTTTAAAGACATCTCTCTTGATATCAGAATGTGGGATATTTTGGGTGACTCTGGTGAAGTAGTTTTTTCTCATAATGATCAAAAAGTTTGCGCCCTTAACCCTTTAGTGAGTTATAATTGTTTAAATAAGCAAAGGACAAAGTTTCAAAAGAAAGAACTCGGTAACTCTATCATTACTGAATATTGCTTTCACACAGATCGTATCCATGGTTTGTCACTGTTTCACATACCAGAAACCTACATGAAATCAATTTACTGTATTTCAGATGATGAGTATCCAGATTCAGATTTTTATAGAATATACAAAGAATTAAAGCTGACTGGATTATCCTTCAAAAAAGTTTGGTTTGAATAAAAAAAAATAGCTGATTTTTATAATTTGGAGCCAAATGATATCACTAGAGATTTATTGAAAGATGAATTACAAAAAATTGCAAAAGAGATAGCTGAAGGTAAGCTTCCATGAGTAAGGTTGTGAAAATATATAAAGTTATACCATCTATTAGTGCTCCCAAATTAGAAATATTTAATGGTGATTTAGAAGGTTGCTTTTCGGGGAAAAACTATTGTGATGGCAAAGTAGATAAAATATATGATTGGAATTATTTCTACAGCTTTGGCAATAGTTTTGGAATAGCCGAATCAGCATGGGAGAAATGTAAAAACATATATTATTCCGTTATTGAGTGTGATGTGGAACTTCCACTAATCATAGTTAATGATTCTCTAAAATTAACATTAATACATCCAGATTTAGTTGATCCACCAAGTGACGGAGATTCTTTTTGCGACTTAAAATATACGAACTCGCTATTTAGACTTAATGATCAAACTCCGGACTATATTTACTGTATTGAAGGAAGATATTTACCTCAGGATGAATTTAAAGGTGAGATGAGGAGGGACAGGTGATTTTGAGGGAGAAATAAGAATTTTTTATAATTTGATGCTTATATTTGGAGGAATATGGTGGGGCTAGCCATGTAAAAGCCTTTGTATGACTCTTGATTTTCTAAGCTTACTTCTCGAGTTTGGATTTCTGCATCTTCACGTGTTGCTGTAAAAAACATTCGCCGACTATAATTCTTTAGTCACTTTTAAATTGGGTAAATCAAAGATTTTCAGTATGAGGTATTGCTCATCTCGGTAACCGTAAGCTTGTCTTGTTAGCCAACCTATTTTATTATTAAATCCTTCCATTGCCGCGGAGGTAATTCCAGTCTCCCAATAAGCTATAATTCCAGCGCCATGTTTACGAATAGTTTTGGCCATGGTGATCATTTCACGGATCTTCGAGGCCTCAGCGAGCTCACACCAGTAGACAAGTGCATTTTGAGCGAGGTCAATATCTTTGATTCGATAAATCCTCCTTAAGCCTTCTTTGAGAGCATAAGCTTTTCCCAGCTCTTCATAGAGAAAGCAACATTTATCTAACTGGTCTCGGGCGGCATCACCTAAGTTCTCATTGTTGATGTTAAAATTCCATCGCTGACCTTTTAGATCTGATTTATCTTCATCTTCCAGATCCCGCATGAGTCTCCGGCGGATGTTGTTAACTTTATCATTCATCAGCTTAATAACGTGGAAATGATCATATACAATGGTCGCGTCAGGGAAGTTCAGTTTAATCCATGACGTAAATGACGGGATGAGGAGGGACAGGGGGATGAGGAGGGACAGGTGATTTTGAGGGAGAAATAAGAATTTTTTATAATTTGATGCTTATATTTGGAGGAATATGGTGGGGCTAGCCATGTAAAAGCCTTTGTATGACTCTTGATTTTCTAAGCTTACTTCTCGAGTTTGGATTTCTTGTTATTTCTGAGTTTTTTTGTACATAAATGACTGAATTCAAACAAAGCAGTTGCTAGTGTTTAAAGTCTTGTGAATTTGTTATTCTAGATGAAGCAGATATCGCTTGAGCTTTTTATATCTGGAGAAAGCTGCGAGTACTTTTTGATGAGTTTGCTAATGAATTTTTTGCTGCCAATAATTTTGCTATGAGTCCAAATGGATTGTCGTATACTAAATTCTTTTGTCGATGCATTAAAGATTATTGTTTGAATAGTTTGATAAAATCGCCTTATTGTGTCTTTTGATTTAGAGCCTAATGCTGCAGGTAGATGTTTAATGAGGTTTGTTTCTAGTGGATGTTTTTTAGTTGATTTATAAATGCCATAGGATGAATAAATATAATTTTTGTTTTCATCTAAGATACCGGCTCTGAGCGGATTTAGCTCTACATATTTAATACAGCGAAGCAATGAGTTTCCTCCTTCCAAAATAACACTTTTAAAGCGATCTGCCCAAAAATGGCCACGCCTATTATGAGTCCGATTATACCAAGCAGTAAATGACTGTTGAAGAACTTTCATAAAGTCCGATACATCGCTTAAACGTAGGCGCCATTGTTCTATTGTTTTCGGAGATTCCCATAGAGGTTCAGGGTGGAAATGTCCTTTTGAATGTCCATAGAAATCCTGCCAACGTGTTTTTATTTCTTCAGGGGAGATTTTTCCAGGACTGAAGAGAACCAAATGATAATGATTGGACATAATACAGTAAGATAAGAGATCAATTTTATAGAGCTTCAGGTACTTGTTCATCATGGAAATAAACATTTGTTTTTCTTGATTACCAAAGGGATAAAAACTTTTTTCTCCTGCAATGCGATTCATTATGTGGTAGTAGGTGCCATCGCTTGGCTTTAATCTAGCTGATCTCATACAAGTTCCTCCACAGAATATACTAATAAATATATGTTATATCGTGATGTGAAAAAAGGCAATTTTATTCCTTTTTAAAATCATCTGTTCTTAGTATCTCTCAGTTTATAATATGTATAAGTTTCCAAGTTGTAAGGTTTTTGTGAATAATAAAAAAGGGAGCTACTTGAGCTCCCTTTTTTAGAATGGCTGTTAGGACTAATTAGTCATTGATGTGCAATGAAGTATTGAGTTCTACAGTCTTTGGATTCGGACGGCAAATGAGTTTGCCAGACACGGAATCTTGATAGATAAGTAATTTATCTCTACCACTCAAGTCGAGGCCTTTGACGACGTTTTCGCCTTCGGCCACTAAGTCGCCATTGAGGTTAACGGGATTAGAGTTTTCGTCGTAGAGTGAAACTTTTGAGCTAGCCGTGATGTAAGTGCCAGCACCTACAGTACAACCGAAGCCGAGTGAGATACCCGTACCCGCGTTAGCACCGAGAAGACATTTTGAACCGATGCATACAACTTCTTTACCGCCACCAGAGAGTGTACCCATAATAGAAGCACCGCCGCCAACATCAGAATCCTTAGAAACAAATACACCAGCAGAAACGCGACCTTCGATCATAGCATTGCCTTCTGTACCAGCGTTGAAGTTCACGAAACCAGCTTGCATAACCGTTGTGCCTTCACCGAGGTGAGCACCGAGACGGATTTTTGCGCCATTGCCAATGCGAACACCTGAAGGGACATTGTAGTTAGTCATGTAAGGGAATTTATCGACGTGAGTTACTGAGAGTGGCTGAATAGAGGCAAAAGTCTGAATAGTGAGCTCTTGAACGTCTTCAGGGAAAACGGGGCCGTAGTTTGTCCATGCAATATTTGGGAGTTTGCCAAAGATGCTGTCGAGGCTTACACCATGAGGTTTAACAAGACGCTGAGAGAGCATCTGTAAACGAAGGTAAGCATCTTCTGTGCTTTCAACTGAACTTTCTGTGAAATTAGGGATTACAGTGATAACGCGATCGGTGAGTGAGTAGATATTGTCGTTCATATCAAATTCGCCGAGCATAGTCGCTAGGCTGAGATCATTTGAGTTCACTTCAACGAGTTGCTGTAATTGTTCTTCATTGAGGATTTTTGTGTTGATAGCCTCAGCATTAACAGCAGTGATTTTTGCGATTTCCGCAAACTCTTCGCTCGTGCTTGATTGAATGAAGGGGAACAAGACGTCAAGGGCTTTTTCGTCGTGCGAACGGCGTAGACCTACGCCCCAATAGATAGTACTCATATTAATCTCCGAATAGGTTTTATTAAGAATCGTCGGCAATATAGATCGACCTCAGAGAAAAGCATCTATGATTGAAAGCTTTCCTTAGCATAATTTGGGAGATCTTTATATTTAGTTTTTTCAAAATTATTAAATGCATAAATCATTCGATGTTGAAGCATTATTTACACTTTTGGTATTCACATTAACAACAGTTATTTTATTTCCTAGCACTTTCGTGCCAGGCTGAGTTATGCCGTGCTTTCAGCACTAAAATTGAATGCCTAAGGCATGTTATAATGTAGCCCAATGGCGTGAGCCTTGGGCATAAATCGGATGATAAAACAAATGAATGCCGAAGGTATGGTATAGGATTTATACCGTCCCGTTGGGACTCACATTAACTACGGTCACTTTATTTCCTAGCACTTTCGTGCCAGGCTGAGTTATGCCGTGCTTTCAGCACTCACAATTATTCGGAGGATTATATATTAACGAAATTTACGCCAGTACCATTCGAGGCAGAAGAAGAAAAGAATAAGGCTTAGGATATAAAAGTTATCCCAGAGAGGGGTTCTTTTGACTTGGAGTGAGACTGAATTAACACGGCCAGTTTGATTCATTTTAGTGAGCCAATCAGAGAATTTCTGACGTTGAATTTCACTACCATTGGTTTTTTCACTGAGGGCTCGGAGCAATTTAATGTTAGTGGTGATATCATTGAGTTCATTATGCTCCGAAGAGACGTAGATCTTGGCAGAGAGGGATGCTATTAATTCATCTTTTAAACGGCTTTGAGCTTTGAACTGAATAAGACCACTTTGATCAAATTTTTGATCGTGTGTGTAGTTGAGTTCTTGGGGTGACATCTGATGCAGTTTTTCGCCAATCATCAGTTTAATTTGAGCCTTGGTGACTTTGGCACCTTCATTATTTTTAAGGCTGGCGGTAAAGAAGCCTTTCTCGTCCTGTGAGTAATTGAGTTTATTACTTTTCACTGTGAGCATATCCTTGAGATCATCTTCCCGTGAACAGAGGTAATAAGCTAGTCGGGCCATGAGGTCTTGATAAATCTCAGCCTTTTCATTGAGGTTGAGCTGCCACAGGGCATTCGTTTGTATGAGGCCAATTCTTGATAGCTTCCAATTGCGCGTGAGAATGAGGGGAGCCAAAGAGCTCTTGAGGATAACTTGTGAACCAGGGTTTTCACGGCTGGGATAAGTAAGGCCAGATAGAGAAAGTTCGTTCAAGTTGGTATCTTTAAAGTTTTTACTCACAAAGTGATTTTGATTGATGGAGTCAACTAAGATTTCTTGCTCGAGTTGGGATGAACTGGGTAGTGCGGGCAGGGAATCGGCAAAAGCTAAATCTTGATCGAGGTATTTATTGATGTCTCCACCACTGAAAATCAAGAGTCCCTTTTTATTCAAAGTATAAGTTTCGTAGAGCTTATTAAAAAACTCTTTTGGAAAGAAGTTTGGCTTGGGACGACATAAGATAATGAGGTCATAATCGGCTAAGTCAGTACTTAACCAGAATTCCGTTGCCTTAGAACTTTGCAGTAAAAAGGGTGAGGGACTGGTCAATGTAAAATGAGGGTTGCTTTCCAAAGTTCGGCGCAAAAATTTATAATCGGCTGAGGGCGCTGATGCAAGCAATAAGATTTTCAAACCTTCTTCTCGAACGAAGATTAAACGTTTAGCCTCATTATCGAGTGGAGTGATTTCATTTTTACGTCCCTGAGCTTTGACTTGAATGAGGTTATAATTGGCTTTCAGTTTTTTGGCGGGGATAATGATTTCTACTTCTTCAATAGCGTTATTAGTTTTGGGGATGAGTGAATAAGAAGCTAAAACGCGATCATTTTGAATGATTTCGTAAGTTTGAGTTTGTCCCTTGAGCCCTTTGAGTTCGGTTTTGAACTTGAGTTTAAGGTCTTGTTTTTTCTGGAGAAACTCGGGGCTTCGAACTTGGCTGATGGAAACATCTGAAAACTCACCCTTGAGCTGCTCTTTACCAAAGGGGACAAAATAGACTGAGATTTCGTATTGATTGATATTATAAATGACTTTTTCCAGATCTTGACCATGGTTTTGAAGGCCATCACTCAAAATCATAAAAGCTTTTATTTTATTGTCTTCTTGAAGGCATTGTGCGAGGGCATTGGAAATGGAAGTGGCCGAGCCGAACTCTTTGGGTTGGAGTTCGTGAAGCTTGAGGTCAAAGAAGCGAACTTCGACATTCACGCGCTCAAGCTTATCAATTTGTTCACGGTGATTTTCTAAAAGTTTAAGCGCATTTTGATATCGAGATGGCAGTTCATCCTTCACTTCCATACTCTGAGATGAGTCCACTAAAATATAGATGGTTTGCTTTGAGCTAATGGTTTGGGACACTTTCCACGCAGGTTTTAAAGCACAAAAGAAAATGAGTAGCGTGGCGATTAGACGGAAGATTAAATGAACGGGACGTTTATCTTTTTCTTGTTTCCAGAGCGCCCACAAAGTCCACAGGTAGGCAATGAATACCAGTAGCAGAATGGGTAAGGGGATTATGGGTGAGAAGTTGGGCATCAGGCACTCTCCTTACGCGTTAATCGCAATTCAACGATATTAACGCTTAAGAGAACGATGAGTAAAATGAGCGTCATCACAGAGCTGGAGATATAAAAACCACGAGATTCACTTTCGTCAGAGTTTTCATTATTGGGCTGATCGAGGTAGGAGTTGATTCCTACAGGGCGCTCTAAGTTAACTGCATAGGATTGCTCATTGCTTAAGTCGTAGAAGCCACTTATTAAAGTTTTGTTATAAAATTTTTCACTGGGAGCAATGTCTTCTTTAATCCCTTCGGGGTTGGACATCACAAGTGCTTTTGCGGTCTCGATGCCGATATTCTGACCCACGCTTAAATTATAGCTTCCTAAATCAGTCTGGGATCTAGTGATTGCATGGATGAGAGGAGCCAAAAAGTTGGAATTGATGAGTTCGGGACTCACACTAAGACCACTGAAAACGAGGCGTGCTTTTTTGTATTGAGTCGATGAAACTAGGTCACGTTTATCAAAGCTACTGAGGAAACTTTTTTGAGTATTTGAACGCTCGAGTAAAAAAGTTTGAGGCAGGGTGATCTCGGCGAGTTCTTGATTAAAATCTCTGAGTTTTGCGTCTTGGCTAAACAGTCGACTCATACTTATTTCGGGGCTCATATTGCTTCTGAAAATGGGAAGAATTCGTGGGCTCAAGTTTTCGGGATCGTCGGAGTCCATCGGCCATAAAATGATGATCTTTTCCATTTCGCTGAGCTGATCGATCTTGTTCCAATCGGCTTCTTTTAATTGACTGAGGCCAGAGAAAAAATAAATATCACCATCGAGAGAAAGTTTATGGAGGTCCGAGCGACTGATCTCAAAATACGAATTTTGTTCGAGGGCTAGTTGAGCAATGAGACCAGGACTTAATTCGTCACGGCTGGCTTGATCAAAAATGAAGAGTTTTTTCTGAGGTGAAGATTTTCCCACAAAGTAGTAGTGGTTATCTTCCTGGAATTTATCATCCACATCTAACTTGAAGTACAACTTAAAATTTTCGGAACTTGGGGTGTAATTGAACTTAAGGCTTATTGAAGAACTTTGGCTGAGGGGCACCGTGCGGGACTGAATGATTTGATCATCTTCGTAGAGATGAACTTTCAAACCTGCTAAAGGGCTATCGCCAGCTAGGGTGACTTCAAAAGTCGCAACTTGATTGAGAATGAAGAAATCTGGGTGCTTAAGGCTTTGAATGTAATTATTAAAACGTCTCTTTTTTAAGGTGTGGAAAGTGATGTTGTCTTGAGTGGGGACTTGATTTTTCCAAGCGTGTGCATTGAGATCGCTTATACAATGAAAACGTAGTGAATCATCTTTTTTATCGAGCCTTTTGATGAACTTATTAAAGTCAATAAGTGCGCTGTTTGGACTTAGGGACTTTACTTCTTCGATCACATCTTCGTGAATATAGGTAAATTCCTTGTTATAATTATTAACGCTGACGAGCTTAAGCATACTTCCTTCAGGAAGATTTTTGATAATCTCTTGAGCTTTGTCTTTGGCTTCTTGTAGCTGTTGTCCTTGAGCGGAGTAATAAGAATTATCAATGATGATGATATGCTTTTTCTCCAGCTCAGCATTAACTCCAGGTAAATACGGTTGAGCCAGGAGCAATACGGGCAGGGCAATAAGCAGCATGCGCAAAAAGAGTAAAAAGGAGGATTTTATTTTACGTGAAGAAGAACTCTCGATTAAGGCTTGCTCAATAAAGTGAAAAGTTGGGATCGAGACAGTCTTGGGCTTCTGCTTTTGAAACAAATGAATCAAAATAGGTATAAGTATGGCTAATAAACCAAACAGTAACGAGGTGTGAATAAACTGCATAAAAGACTCCTTGCCTATTTTACCTAATCCTAAACTGAGTACAAGCCAATATGACCTGCGGGAGTCGCAAAGCTTTCATTTTTTAATAATCTAAATTTAAAAGAAAATCATCTAAAAATTACTGATCAAGGCTAATAAGAATATATATTATCTTGTTATACAGGAGATAAACGATGAAGATTGCTATTCCCAAAGAAATTAAAAAAAACGAATATCGTGTTGGACTTGGACCCGAAGGTGCTGCCGCATTAATTGATGCAGGTCATGAAGTTATGGTGGAGACTAAGGCGGGGAGCGGAGCAGGCTATAACGACATATTTTACGATCAAGCAGGCTGTATCATTTGCGATGATCGCAAAGTTTTGCACGATTGGGCCGAGATGATTATTAAGGTCAAAGAACCACAAAAAGAAGAGGTTGCGCTCTATCATGAAAATCAGATTATATTTACTTACTTACATTTAGCGGCAGATGATGATTTGATTCACGGATTGCTCGATAAACGAGTTGAAGCTCTGGCTTACGAAACCTTGCAGTTGGATGATGGTTCTTTGCCTTGCTTAAAACCCATGTCACAGATTGCAGGTCGTTTAGCTATTCAAGAGGGCGCTAAATATTTAGAAAAACCTAGTGGTGGACGTGGAGTCCTTTTAAGTGGAGTGCCAGGTGTTCAGGCAGGTCGAGTCTTAATTATTGGAGCAGGGATGGTGGGACGTAGTGCGCTAAAGATTGCCGTTGGCATGGGCGCCAATGTAACTATCATGGACATTAATGAAGGCCCCTTGAGTCTCATTGATGAAAAATACGAAGGGCGAGTGCAAACTTTATTTGCTTCTCAAGAAAATGTGATAAAAGAATTGCCTTTGGCAGATATGGTCGTCGGAGCCGTTTTAATTCCGGGTGGCAAGGCCCCCACTATTGTCACACGAGATATGCTCAAACTCATGAAGAAGGGCTCGCTCATTATTGATGTGGCAGTGGATCAAGGTGGCTGTGTGGAAACTTCGCGTCCAACAACACACGAAGAACCGACCTATGTTGTTGATGGCGTTTTGCATTATTGTGTAAGCAATATGCCAGGTGCCGTAGCTCTCACATCGAGTCAAGCACTTTCTGCTCAAACGCTACCTTACATAAAAATGATTGCTGATCTTGGTCTCGAAAAAGCTTTAGAATCGAACTCCGCATTACGCCGAGCTGTTAATTTGAGTAAGGGCCAAATTATTCATCCAGCGCTCAAGCTATAAAAAATATTCTTCGCGTTTTTCAGTCGATCGGAGCAAAAACCTGTGAGTTGGTCTTTGACCAAGAGTAATTCCTACCAATTGTCACTGAAGGTGGCAAATTTTGATTAGCCCTAGGTAAGCATCACGAACCTAGGAAAACTTGTTAAAATGATTTTCGGTCCTCGAAGAGGGCCAAGTTCAAGCCAGTTGGATATGATTAGGACTGTACGCCCTCTCCGAGGACGGTCTTCTTTCTTATCTATTTCCCTAGGTTCACTTCATTCACCTAGGGCTAATAGTATACTCCCCCTCCGGGGAAGGGAAGATACTAAAAACTAGAGAATAAAGTACCTTTCAAGCACTAACGTGAAGAACCAAAAAAAGCGAAGTCCGAGGACTTCGCTTTTGCCTTTATGAACTAGGATTTTTACTGCTCAATAAGGTGAGAGGGTAAATCTTCCACACGTTCACAGCCAACTTGTTCCATAACTTGTTGGAGTTGACGCTTTAGGATTTGAAGCGCTTGATCACCACCTTTTGCACCCATCGCACAAGCACCGAACATGGGAGCACGACCTAGGAAAGTGAAGTCGGCACCAGAGGCCACTGTGGAAGCAATATCCACACCCGAACGAATACCCCCATCCATGAGTAAAGTCGTTTTACCCTTAAGAGCTTTGGCCAATTTATTGAGAGGCTTAATGGTAGATTCACCTGAGTCGAGCTGACGACCACCATGGTTGGAAACAATCATGCCATCAACGCCAAGTGCAATAGCTTTATTCGCATCTTCTTCGTTGACAATACCTTTGATCACTAAGTTACCTTTCCATTTGTCACGGAGAGGTTTGATTTTAGCTTCAGTCAAACGACCTGAGAAAGTCTTGTTCATGAAGAGACCGAGGTGCTTCATGTTGAGACCTTTTGGGATATAAGGCTTCATCGTTTGGAACTCAGGCTTACCAGCGAGCAATTGCTCCCAAACCCAACGTGGACGCCCCATCATTTGCATGATGTTACGAGCGGTCATACGGGGCGGGATAGAAAGTCCATTACGGATTTCTTTTGGACGGTAGGCAAAAGTTGGCGTGTCGGCGAGGATAACTAAAGTTTTACAACCAGCTGCCCAAGCGCGCTCGAGAAGCTTATCTCTGAGCTCGTCTTCAGCGGGGTGGTAAAGTTGGAACCAGAAGTCACCTTCAGTGATTTCGGCAATCGTTTCGATGCTTGCCGTACCTACTGTACTGAGGCAGAAGGGGATATTGTGTTGCTTTGCGGCTTTCGCAAGAATTTCACATGACTTAGGCCACATTAAACCCTGCAATCCAACGGGAGCAATACCAAAGGGAGCATCATAAGTTTTGCCAAAGAGAGTTGTTTCTTGTGAGGCACCTTTAAAGTCTCTGAGGTAATGAGGTTGTAATTGAACATCGCGAATTTCGCTAGTATTACGTGCTAAGTTAACTTCAGAAAAACAGCCGCCAGTAAGGTAGTCATAAGCAAAACCCGGCATGCGTTTTTTAGCTCTTTCAGCTAACCATTCGATTGAGGGGTAACGTGAGTCCATGATAAAATTCCTTATAATTTAAGTGATGATCACTTAACAGTACATTTACGGTCGAGATGAGTGTAACCACCATCAGCGTAAAGGATTTGTCCTGTTGTGTGTGATGAACGATTCGATGCAATGAAAGCAGTTAAATCTGCAAGTTCATTAATGGTAGTCATTCGTTCGCCAAGAGGGATCATACCAGAAATGCGATCTTCTTCGGCTTTTGGATCGGGAAGTGTGCTCAACCAATTTTCGTAGAGGGGAGTCATACATTCAGCAGGAATGATTGAGTTAACGCGAATATTCTTCATGCGGAACTCGAGAGCCCATTCACGTGTTAAAGCATTGAGGGCGCCTTTTGCAGCTGCGTAACCCGTAGCATTACCTTGACCCGTTTCAGCAACTTTTGAACCAATATTGATAACGTTACCCTGAGATTTCTCGAGGTGGGGAAGTGCGTAGTGAACTAATTCAAAAACGTGAATAAGGTTGTTGCTTAATGACTGCTGAAATTTTTCGAGTGAGTCAGTGATGTTACAGCCATCATTGATACCCGCGTTATTGATCAAGACGTCAATCGCGCCAAATTTTTCAACGGTTTTATTGATGATATCTTCGCAAATACCTGGAGTGGTTAGATCACCTGGGAGGTAGAGAACTTCGGTTTTTTCTTGAAGTTTAGCAATGGCTTCTTCTGTAGCAGGAGAAGGGCGACTTGGAATAACGAGTTTTGCGCCTTCGGCAGCGAGTGATTCTGAAATGCCGCCACCAATACCGCGAGCTCCGCCAGTGACGATGATAACTTTATCTTTTAAATTGAGATCCATGATTGAGTCCTGATAAATTGAGGTTGAGGCGGATCAAAAGATCCGCCCAAGTGAATTAGCCTTGGTAAGCTTTAGCCGTCTGAGCTGATTCGCCAAGACCTTCGATACCGAGTTCGATTACATCGCCAGGTTGGATGTATTGAGCAGGATTGAAGCCAAGACCAACACCAGCAGGAGTACCAGTAGAGATAATGTCACCAGGCTCAAGTGTCATGTATTGACTGAGGTAAGAGATGACGTGCTGAGTATTGAAGATGAAGTTTTCAGTTGTGCCGTTTTGCTTCTGAACGCCATTAACTTTAAGCCACATTTTGAGGCTGTTAGGATTAGCGATTTCATCAGCAGTTGCCATGAAAGGTCCAAGAGGTGCGAAAGTATCACAGCCTTTACCAAGCATCCACTGACCAGACTTTTCGAGCTGATAAGCGCGCTCAGAGTAATCATTATGAAGAGCGTAACCCGCTACGTAATCGAGTGCATCGGCTTCTGAAACATAAGAAGCTCTTTTACCGATAACTACGGCAAGTTCAACTTCCCAATCCGTCTTTTCAGAACCCTTAGGAATAACGATATCATCGTTAGGTCCAACAATTGCGCTAGTCGCTTTATAGAAAACTACAGGCTCAGCAGGAACCGCCATGCCACCTTCTTCAGCGTGATCTTTAAAGTTGAGGCCAATACAAACCATTTTACCAGGACGTTTAAGGATTGCACCGAGACGAACATCTGCAGCGACTGCTGGGCAGCTTGAAAGGTCAGCTGCTGCGAGTTTTTCAAGGCCACCTTCGGCGAAAAATTCTGGAGTGTAGTCTTCTACGATTGAGCTAACGTCGATACGTGAACCGTCTTCTAATTGGAGACCTGGTTTTTCTGCGCCAAAAGCGCCAAAGCGAATAAGTTTCATGGTTTTTAGTCCTTGTGTATTATTTTAAGAAATTATTTTTTGATTTTGATGAAGCCGCCGTCAACTGGGAAGTCAGTAGCGGTGATAAATGCTGCGTCGTCAGATGCTAAGAAGAGTGCCATATTAGCGATTTCTTCGGGCTGACCCATGCGGCCGATAGGCTGTGTGGCAGAAAGCTTTTTGAAAACTTCTTCTTCTTGTCCAGGGTAGTTTTTAGCGATGAAGCCATCGACAAATGGTGTGTGAACGCGAGCTGGTGAAATGGAGTTACAACGAATGCCTTGGTCAACATAATCAGTAGCAACGGAAAGAGTCATTGTGTAAGCCGCACCTTTACTCATGCTGTAAGCGAAACGATCAGGAATACCGATGCTAGAAGCAATGGAAGCGAGGTTGATAATTGAACCACCACCATTTTCTAGCATTTGTGGAATACCAGATTTTAAGCAGTTAAAGACACCCTTAACATTTACATTATAGATGCGGTCGAGTTCTTCTTCAGTACAAGTTTCCAAGTTGCCCACAGCCGCAATACCAGCGTTGTTGACGAGGACGTCCACATTGCCATGTTCACTTTTGATTGAATCAAAAGTACTTGCGATTCCCGCAGAATCAGAAACATCACATTTGTAAAATTGTGCTTTACCGCCTTCAGCTTTGATAGCGTCAACAGTTTCAGTGCCTTGCTCTTCATTGAAATCGAGGAGAGCGACGAGTGCGCCTTCTGCTGCAAACTTTTCTGTGATAGCACGGCCAATACCAGATCCGCCACCAGTGACGACTGCGAGTTTATTGTCTAATTTACCCATGTTTGTTTCCTTTATGATAGGTTTACTTTTGAGAGATGAATGTGTTTAAGAAGAAGTTCTGAAGCCAATTCAGTATCTTGATTTTTAATGGCTTCGGTAATTGCTGAGTGCTCATTACAAAGTGTCTCGAGCATGTCTTTTGAATCGTAGACTTTGATGCTGATTTCGACAAAGGCATCGTAGAGTGATTCGAGAAGAGTGTAGAATAAGTTGTTTCCAGATGCTTTAATAATGCTGAGATGGAAAGCGTGATCCAAGCGACCGAAATCTTTGAGAGAATCAAAGTTATTGCGCATTTTCTCTACATGAGATTCGAGGGTTTTTACCAGTTCTTCGTTGCGCGACTGACAGACGGTTTTGATGCAATCGACTTCGAGCAATTCACGTAGTTTAATAATTTCTGAACAGAGTGGGGTGTCTAAGTTTAAGCTAGCTAGTAAGGAAAGAGAGCGCTGCAGATTTGAGGTGTCATTTCTGGAGATGTAGTTGCCGCTTCCTGGGATCGAATGAATGATGCCCTGAGATTTGAGTTGCTGAATGGCTTCGCGCACAACGGTACGGCTTACGCCAAAAGATTCACATAAACGCGCTTCAGAAGGAATAGGCTGATCAGGTAAAAAGCGCTTATCTAAAATGCTTTTTTCAAGCTCTTTCGCAACTTGTACGCTGAGCTTTTCTTTTCCACTGACGGTTTTAAACATGTGATCCTTGAGCTTGAGAGTTAACCTGTAATACATGTATTATAGATCTGTATGACAGCTTATGCAAGTGTTTTTTTAGATTTTTTTTCTGAAAGTGAGAATGATCATAAGGCTTTCCATAAGATTTTGAACAAGTATATTCCTGAGGGGCCAAGTTCTAAAAGAAGGACAACGTTACTTCAAGAACTATTAGGATATACTGAGGAACAAAAAGAGAGTATTATGTCAGAGCACTATAAAAATCTTACGAAGAATTTGCTGGCAGTGATGCTTCTTTACAGTACTATAAAAACAGACTTTATGGAGCAGGTTAGTACAAATTCGATCAAAAGTAGATATTTCAGCATCAGTCATCAACGTAGCTATAAAGGACTTTTCAAAATGAGGTATAGATATACATTTTCGGTCAACCTTTTTGACCAAGAGAAAATTTTAGACTTTAAAGAGGGCTTAGATAAAATAAATAGTGATTATGTCTTAAAAGATCATGGTCTTTATGGATACCGATTTTTGACTGGTAAAATATGGGACTTTGAGACTTATAACAAATTAATATGTTTATCAGAAAAACTTAATGTGAAAACTTCATCTGTAGCTCTAACAGAACGTTATGTAAAATATGTTGATTTAGAATATGACCCCCAAGATAGACTATGTGCGGACTATTTAGAAATTGGGACAAAAACTGAATATGATTCAGAAGAGTATTTAAATGAATTTAAAAATGGTGATTTATTCCTAGAGAAAAAATCATTGGGCAATTTTAAAAACTTTCAATTGAATTTTTTAGATACAGAAGATTGTTTGGTTTTGTTGGCAAAAAAACGCTTTTGTTCATTTATTGAAGAGAATAATATTTTTAATATCAATTTTAAACCTGTAATGGTTAAGAGTGTTACAGGAAGTATTACACCTAGTAAAACAATTTTTTGGGCGATTCCAGAGCAGGTCTTTAAAGAGGGAAGAGAGATATTTAGAGATTCTTCTTTCGATAAATATCATCATCCAATACCTAAATCTATTTCACCAAAATTTAGAGATCGAATCGAAAAGATAGATTTATTTTTTGTAAATGAATATTCTTGTATTATTTCACAAAATTTATATCATTTAATTCAAGAAGCAGAATTAGATGACGATATTAGTGGCGCTGTACCTTGGGACGTTGGCTATTTTGGAGGTGAAGCTAGTAGTAAACTAAAACAGAAGCTTATTGAACAAGGTTGTTTTGATGAAGCCTTTGAGGAATAAGAGCTATGGATCTTAACTACTTTCAAGGGGATTTAGATTTCCTGGCTTGGGATCCAGTTCCAAATGCAGTTTGCGACCTCACGGGTGATAAAGGCATTTGTCTACGTCCAAAACTCTCTGATTATGATGAATCTTATAAACTTGATTTAAGTCTGGAAGAGCTCAAAAACTTGGTAGAGAAAAACCATTCAGGCGACAATTTTTTCTATGTCAGCCTCTATGCCGTTACTCAGGGTAAACTCAAAGTTCTTCACTACATAGACAAAGACTTTTCAGAAGGTTTAAATGATCAAATTCTAGACAAACTTAGCCGTACGCCACCATATGATGGCGAAGGTCCATGGTTTATGCTGGATGGCGATGTTTTACCCTTCATTGGCATCTGGTATTCCGACGATGTGGAAGAATACTTTGATACTGAAGAAGAACAGCAAGCCTTCGTCAAATCCATCAATGGTCAGTACCAAGAAGAGCCCCTAACCCTCGACACCATGAACCTAGAGGGCCGCACCATCGTCTTCCAAAACCCCAAAGACCAATCCCTCTTCGCCGTCTACCAATACCAAGGCCCCGGTAGCTTTTGACGATATTCAGGGGAGGGCGCTATGCCATTCCGTTACACCTAGCACTTCCGTGCCAGGCTGAGTTATGCCGTCCCATTGGGACTCAAATTGAATGCCGAAGGCATGATATATTGATCTATGCCGTTCCGTTGGGACTTGGTTTGAATGCCGAAGGCATGATATAGTACGCCTATGCGTACACAACATCAGCGAGGTGAAAGACCTCGTCAGGGTTGACCGTCAGCCCTGTAGTCGAAGTCAACTGCGTCGTTGTGAAACGGGGTGGGTAGTAGGGCCTAGACGAAATATCAGTCCGTAGGATGACGAACGCGTTTCGGCCGGTCAGGGTGTCGAGCCTGCTATATCATGGCGAAGACCAGAGAGCGGGAGGAAGAGCTGCGTAGCCTGAGGGCGAAGTAAGCCAACTGCTCAAGTTATACACGCTGAAGAAAGGCGGAAAGAAAAGCGGTGTATAGACGCTGACAGGTGTTTGGTGACGGAATGGTGTGAAGGTGTTGTGGATCAAGTAGGGAGACCTGTGTGGGCAGTACGGATTAATCCGCCACGCAGGAGTCAGAGCCCTCATAGTAGCGATGAAGGTGGTGAAAGTCACTGGAGCAAAGGGGGGCAGGAAGGTGAAACTGAGAAGAAAAGAATAGAAGGAATATAAGAATGTCAGAAATGGCTAAACAAATATTACGACGAGATGAACGCTTTGTTGAAATACAAGCGTGGGCGTCACCTTCTGTCTGGACGGATCAGATGCTGAAAACTCTTCATAGAGGAGTTGAAAGAGGCAAGTGGTACAGCTTATCAGATAAGCTGATGCGTAAGAATAATATTATGGAGGCTTGGGAGAAAGTGTGTTCAAATAAGGGCAAACATGGAGTGGACATGGTATCAATCGAGCGCTACGAATCAGAGCTGGAGTATAATAATGCTAAGCTTCTCGAAGAACTGCAAGATGGAAGGTATGATCCCAGTGCAGTGCGCCGAGTGGAAATCCCAAAAGGTGATGGTCGAAAGACCAGACCTTTGGGAATACCCACAGTGCGTGATCGAGTAGTTCAAACAGCTCTGAAACATGTGATAGAGCCGATATTCGATATCGACTTCTCGCCCTACAGTTTTGGATTTCGTCCAAAGCTGGGTTGCAAGGATGCACTTAGACGAGTGAATGAATTGTTAAAGCAGGGCTATCTCTATGTTATGGATGCCGACATCCAAAGCTACTTCGATACTATACCACATGAGAAACTCATGAGTCGAGTCAAGGAAAAGATCATTGATGGTAAAATTCTTGATCTGATCGAACAATTCCTCAAAGCCAATATCTTTGATGGTCTCAAACATTGGGAACCTGAAGAAGGTACACCGCAGGGAGGAATTATCAGTCCTCTGTTAGCAAATATCTATCTTGATCTCTTTGATCACAAGATGACCGAGGCTGGATTCGAGATAGTGCGCTATGCAGACGATTTCCTGATCATGTGTAAAAGTAAAGAATCAGCCAAAAGGGCATTGCGCAAAACGCGAAGGTGGATGAAAGCCAATGGGCTGAAACTTCATCCAGAAAAAACGCGAATTGCCGACATGACAGAGAAGTGCGAGTACTTCGAGTTTCTCGGATACCATTTCGAGAGAACGCGAAATACACATCGCATTAAACGTTGGCCAAGGAAGCAGAGCCTGAAGAAATGCAAAGATGCCATACGCAAGAAAACGAGGAGAAGCAATAAGGACTCAATAGAGGACATAATTGCTTACCTTCGGCCAAATCTTCTCGGATGGTATCAATACTTCAAGCACTCCACTGTGTATGCAATGCGAGGTATAGATGAATTTACACGCAGAAGACTGCGCAGTATTATAGCCAAATATAATCGCAAGAAAGGTTCTCATCGCATGATTGATACTCGTAAATACAATAAAGCCTACTTTACAGATCTAGGCTTCTTTTCACTGGAGGAAGCCTGGAAACTGGAATTTCAGTCTCTTCGGAGTAAGCACTGACTGGAGAGCCGTATGCGGGAGAACCGCACGTACGGTTCGGAAGGAGGGGAGACTCCGCAAGGAGTCTTCCCTACCCTTATATATAGCCCAATGGCGTGAGCCTTGGGAAAAATATGTAACTCGCACAAAGAGAATACCGAAGGTATGACATAGAGATCTATGCTGTCCCGTTAGGACTCATCATTAACAGCCATCATTTAATTCCTAGCACTGCCGTGCCAGGCTGAGTTATGGCGTGCTTTCAGCACTCAATGATTAATCACAATTCGTATTTAGACCTAGCACTGCCGTGCCAGGCTGATCTATGCCGTCCCGTTGAGGCAGATACGAATTATACCAAAATTAATTGAGTATCACCTGAGAAAATTTGCTTTTGATTTCATGTCTACATAATTTAAAGTCATAAGGAAAGGAGAAACCATGAGTCAATCATTATGTCAAAATTATGTGCATATAATCTTTCACATTAATTTTGTGAATCCAGTAAAAATACCTTCAGAAATAGAAAGAGATTTATATGCTTATCTTGCAGAAATATGTAAAAGGCATGGCTCAAATTCAAGTATGATTAATGGCGTCAATGATCACGTACATATTCTGTGTCGTTTAGCAAAAGATCTATCTATTGCGGAATTGATTCAGAAATTAAAATCGAATTCATCACGTTGGATGAAAACGCAAAATCACATAGATCCCTATCTTGAAAAATTCTCATGGCAAAAGGGCTATGGAAGTTTTTCTGTGAGCCCATCGAATTTGAGTAAAGTCGAACAATATATTGCACAGCAAAAAGAGCATCACAAAAGATATTCATATAAAGAAGAATATTTGAAATTTTTAGAGAAATATGATGTTGAATATAACGAAAAATATTTATGGGAGTGAGTTTTGATTTGGAAGTTATACCGTCCCGTTGGGACTCACATTAACAACCGTCACTTTATTTCCTAGCACTTGCGTGCCAGGCTGAGTTATGCCGTGCTTTCAGCACTCAATGATTAATCGCAATTCAAATTTAGACCTAGCACTTGCGTGCCAGGCTGAGTTATGCCGTGCTTTCAGCACTCAATGATTAATCACAATTCAAATTTAGACCTGGCACTGCCGTGCCAGGCTGAGTTATGCCGTGCTTTCAGCACTCAATGATTAATCGCAATTCGTATTTAGACCTAGCACTGCCGTGCCAGGCTGAGTTATGCCGTGCTTTCAGCACTCATAATTGAATACCGAAGGTATGCCATAGGGTTCTATGTCATATTCTTGGCGTTCAAAGTAGTATTTTTTAAATCTGGTAGAATTTGGCGGCGTTGGCGCCGAAGACTTTGGCTTCTGCAGTGTCTGAGAACTGAGTTGTGAAGTCGTGGGCGATTTTGTAGGTTTCTGAATAGCTAGCGTTCAAGAGACAAACGGGCCAGTCGGAGCCGTACATAATGCGATCTTCGCCAAAGGCGTTAAAGATGACTTCCATGTATGGCGTAAAATCTTCTTGATCCCAGCCTGGCTTTGTTTCCGTAACCATACCGGAAAGTTTGCAGTAGACGTGAGGGTACTTAGCGATATCGTTCATATCTTCCGCCCATTCATCGATTTGACCTTCGCCAATTAATGGCTTGGCAATATGATCAATCACCAAGCGCATTTCGGGGAGTTCTTTAAGGAGTTGCTTAACTGCTTTGAGGTGTTTTGGGAAAACTAGAATGTCGTAAGAGTAGCCTTCTTCTGCGAGTAGTTTCACACCGCGAATAAAGTCGGGGTCGAGCATGAACTCAGGTTCTTGACCTTGGAGGATTTCGCGGAAACCGCAAAGTTTCTTTTCACCCTTAAATTCTTCGAGAACTTCGGCGAGTTTTTCATCCTTTAGATCGACCCAGCCGACGACGCCACCGACGTGATCATACTCTTTCGTGAAATCTATGAGCCAACGTGTTTCTTCTAGAGTGCAACGCGCTTGGACCGCCACTGAAGCATCGAGTTGATGTTGATCGAATTCTTCTTTGAGGTGAGGGGGTAAGAAGTCGCGACGAAGAACTTTCATAGAGTCGTCGATCCAGTCATATTCTTCTACTGAATAATTCCAAAAATGTTGATGTGAGTCAATGCGCATAAAGTACTCTTAAAATGTCGATTAAAGTGAAGTGCCGCGTTTCCACGGAATGAAGTCGTCTTGGCCAAGTTTTTCTGATTTACTGAGAGTCGTTCCAGAAGCCACGTCGATACAATGTTGGAGTAAGTTTTGTCCTGTTTCTTCGAGTGATTTCTCTCCTGAAATAATGCATCCAGTGTCGAAGTCAATGATGTCGGGCATTTTTACTGCCACAGTACTGTTTGAAGAAACTTTAATGACTGGTGTTACGGGGTTGCCCGTTGGAGTACCCAAGCCTGTGGAGAATAAAATGAGGTTACAGCCTGCACCAGCTAGAGCGGTGCATGACTCAACGTCGTTACCTGGAGTGTTGAGTAAGTTGAGGCCTGTCTGTTTGATGTAACCAGGGTAATCTTGAACATCTTGAATGACTGCCGTACCACCTTTTTTTGCGGCCCCCGCAGATTTCATTGCATCAGTGATAAGGCCATCTTTGATGTTACCAGGAGAAGGATTAGTAGACATGGAAGTGCCGTCTGCTTCAGCACGAGCTTCGTACTTGCGCATGAGGTCAATAAAAGTGTTGGCAGTGTTTTCGTCTTTACAACGCATGATCATTTCTTTTTCAACGCCGAAAAGTTCAGGAAACTCAGAAAGAACAGCAGCACCACCGAGTTTCACAATGAGGTCACTCACTTGACCAATAGCAGGGTTCGAAGAAATGCCAGAGAAGCCATCGGAAGCACCACATTCAACACCGATAACTAGTTTGCTGAGGGGTGCGTCGCTACGTTCATTCTGGTTAGCTTGAATAAGGCCCGCAAAAGTTGATTTGATTGCTTGGCTAATGAGCTCTTTCTCTGTGCCAATTTTTTGCTGCTCGTGGAAGTAAATGGGCTTGCCCGTAACTTCGAGCTGTTCCATATATGATTCAAGTAATCCCATTTGAGTTTTTTGACAACCGAGACTGAGGACAGTAACGCCAGCCGTATTTGGGTGTTTGATGTAGCCAGCAAGAAGTTTTGCGAGAACTTGTGAGTCTTCGTTAGTTCCGCCACAACCCATGTTGTGGAAAAGGAATTTCAGACCATCAACATTCGGAAAAAGGTTGTTGGAGCTCTTTGCAGTTGAAGTACTTGTTTCAGCTGAGTTGAGGATGTCGTCAACGCTAGCGCCATTTTTATAGAGTTCAGTTAATTGACGTAATTCAGTTTGGTAAGAGCTATGATCCGTGAAACCTAGTTCGCGGTTAAAAACTTCGCGGAGAGTCATTAAGTTATTATTCTCACAAAAAACAAGAGGGATAACTAACCAGTTGTTTCGCGTGCCCACTTGACCGTCTTTGCGGTGGTAACCTTTAAAGCTTTGACCTTCAAAATGGCTCGCATCAGTGGGAGGAGCTTGGTATCCAGGCATCCAGTTACACATATCGTCACTGCTGTGTTCAGTGTTTTCGACAGTGATGGCTTGACCAGTTTTAATATCCATTAAAGCACGACCTACAGGTACTCCGTATTGAGTCATGATAGCGTCTTTCGGGAAGTCACAAAGGGCAAACTTATGTTTGAGTTTTACATTGTCTAATAAAGTTAAACTCTGTTCGCCATGTTCGATCACTTGACCTTGCTTAAGGTTTTCGAGTGCGACTGCTAAATTATCTTTTGGGTGAAGGATAAGGAAACTATTTTTCGCCATATTTATACTGCCTATTTTTATCTTAATATTTTCTGAACAATACGAGAGGAGGTGGAAGAATGCAAGACTCGAGGTCTTAAGACTCGAGCTCTTTAAGTATTAAATGATCGAATTTTACAAGTTGATATTTTTTTTATGCTCAAAAATGTAAGGGGCGCACTCACTACCATTGAATCATTTAAAAACTCATGTGATTTAGCTTGGTCATTTTGAGTGTATTAAGTTTTTTCAGTTCAAATTAAGTAGAACTGTCAATTATTAGTTATGACATACTATTATATAGGCAAACAATATTTTATTTAAAAGGTTCCTATGTCATTACTTCGTATTTTAAGTCTGATTGTCTTGCCACTTTCAATATTTGCTGAAAAAGCAAATGTTCTCATTATCACCATAGATGACCTCAAGCCCACTTTAGCTTGTTATGGCGATAAATATGCTGTGAGCCCCAATATTGATTCCCTGGCGGACAATGGAACTTTGTTTAGGTCCAACTATTGCCAGCAAGCAGTTTGTGCCCCTTCGCGGATCTCGATGTTCACAGGTTTGCGTCCTGATACCACGGGGATTTTGGATCTCCATACTCATATGCGAGATATAAATCCTAATATTTTAACCATGCCTCAGTATTTTAAAGAAAATGGTTATCTAAGTATTGGTTATGGTAAATTGATGCACGGAGCTAAGAATGACGACAAAGAATTGTCTTGGTCAGAACTGGGCGATGATCTACCCTATAATAAAAATCATCCCAAACCAGTTTTAGATAAGTTCCAAAACCCTAAAGCCCATCAAGTTTTTAAAAAACTGAATAAAACCCAGAAGCGTTTGAAAACGAGTTTGTTGCAGAAAGAGATGAAAAATAAGGGAGCTTACTTAGTTTCAGAGGCATATGATTTGCCCGATGATGCTTATCGCGATGGTGCAGTTGCAAAAGCAGGGATTCAACGATTAAATGAATTAGCCGAAACGAAAGAAAAATTCTTCATGGTTTTGGGCTTCAATAAACCTCACTTGCCCTTTAATGCACCAAAAAAATACTGGGACATGTATGATCCCAATAAATTGCCTTTAGCTGAACATCAAAAACAAGATCAGCAACGCCCAAAATATGCTTATCACTCTTTTGGTGAACTGGCGGCCTATAAAGATTATCAAATTGGCAAAGCGGTTGATGAGAAACGTCAACGTCATTTAATTCACGCTTATTATGCCTGCGTGAGTTATGTGGATGCTCAAGTTGGTCGCGTTATGGATGAGCTCAAACGCTTGAATTTAGATAAGAATACAATCGTTGTTTTATGGGGTGATCATGGTTGGCACTTAGGTGATCATGGCTTGTGGTGTAAGCACTCTAATTTTGAGCAAGCGACACGAGCACCACTCATTATTTCGGCTCCGAATCAAAAGAAGGGTCAAGTGAGTCAGTCGCCAACAGAGTTTATCGACATCTTTCCTAGCTTATGTAAATTGACTGGTTTGGAGATCCCGGAGCAATTGGAAGGTGAAGACTTAAGTCCGATTTTAGAGGACCCAAAAGCGAAGGTAAAAGACTATTCGATTAGTCAATATTTACGATGGGCGAATCATGGTTACACCATGAGGTCGGGGAAGTATCGTTTAACTTTATGGATGCCAAAAAATTATTATGGCTTTATGAAGTTTGACGAAAATGATATTGTTGAAGTTGAACTCTATGACTATCAGAAAGATCCGAATGAAACGACCAACTTTGCCAATAATCCCGAGTATGCTGAGGTCCTCAGGAAACTTAAGAAGCAGTTCGCCTCTTATTTTGCGTCACAGTATGATGCTGAAAAAGAAAGGACGATGCCTCAGCTCATTAAAAAGAACAGTCGTAAAAAATATTAGAGTTCAGCAGAAGCTTTTTCGAAGATAGCTTCTGCACAACGGATGCCATCAACTGCTGCAGAGGTGATTCCTCCGGCATAGCCCGCACCTTCACCGCAGGGGTAGAGGTTACTACATGAGGGAGATTCCAAGTTCGCTTTATCGCGAGGGACGCGAATCGGAGAGGAAGTACGGCTTTCCACAGCATGAAGAAGGGCGTTGTTTGTTATAAAACCAGGGATTTTACGCTCGAAGTTTTCCAAGGCCTTTATATAGGCATCATTCAATTCTTTTGGATAGATATCTCGAAGGTTTGCAGATATGACTCCTGAGGGGCATGAGCTCTTGCCAATTTTACCCGCGCGGTCGTTCATAAAATCTTCGGGTGTCTGAGCAGGTATATGAATGGTCGCCCCAGCATCTTGCCCAACATCGTAAGCTTTCTTTTCTATGGAGCTTTGAAAGTCCAAAGCTTTTAGAGGGTCAGTTCCCAACCATTTCTCTTTGTCGATCGTTATAACTAGACCAGAGTTGGCAAAAGGTGAGCCGTGATTGTAGTTTGACATACCATTGACCACCATTTGACCTGCCTGGGCACTGGAGGCTAAGACGTAGCCACCAGGACACATACAGAATGAATAGACACCGACGTTAGACTTTTTGTCATGACAAGAAATTTTGTAATTGGCTGTGGGCATATCGGGGTGATTATAGAACTTACCATATTGCGCTTTAGCAATGAATTCCTGTGGGTGTTCAATTCTAAAACCCATGGCAAAGGATTTTGATTCACATAGGATATTTACATTGATGAGGCTGCGATAGATATCGTGAGCTGAGTGGCCACTTGCTAAAATCCAATGATCTGATTCAAACTTTTTGCCATTCTGACAAGTCACGGATTCAAGCTGTGAGTCCACTAAGTTAAATTCTTCGACGCGAGTATCGTACTCAATTGCGCAGCCTTTTTCCTGAAGGTACTCAGAAAGGCGAGAGATGACTTTACGGATTTGGTTGGAGCCAACATGAGGGTTGGCTAAGTAGATGATTTCATCTGGAGAACCGAAGTCCACGAAGCGTTGCATGACGTAATCAATATGCTCAGATTTAATGCGTGTGATCAGCTTGCCATCAGAGAAAGTTCCCGCACCACCTTCGCCAAAGCATACGTTTGAGTCGGGGTTCAATTGACCCTTTTTCCAGTGACGAGAGATGTCGCGCATACGTTCTAGGATTGGCTTGCCTCGTTCGAGGATTCGACAAGGGAGACCACGCTCCACTAAGCGTAAGGCAGCAAATAAACCTGCTGGGCCAGCGCCAATAATTGTAGTCATAGGCTTTTTGTCAGCAGGGAAGCGATCTAAAACAATTTTCTCTTTGGGTGGAGGCATTTCAGTGGTGAAAGTTTCCACGTTATAGATGTACATAATCTTTTTCTTTTTACGTGCATCGAGTGATTTCTTTAGAATTCTGTAGGATTTAAAACTTGGATCCAGTTTTTTTAAGGCGTTTTCTAAAGAGGCACCGGGAGAAAGTGAGATGTTATTAAATAGGGGCATGTAGACTGTCTTCTTTGTCGTAGTTGTGGAGGTTTACACCTTTGTGGTATGCTTCAATTAAATTTTGGTAACGGAGGATACTGATAACTTCGTTATCGTCATTTACTACACAAAGTTCAAGGTGTCCATCGTTTAAAAATTTACCTAGAGCTTCATAGAGTGTCATGTTACTTTTT
The DNA here is from genome assembly GCF_000170755.1 of Lentisphaera araneosa HTCC2155. Classification (NCBI taxonomy): domain Bacteria; kingdom Pseudomonadati; phylum Lentisphaerota; class Lentisphaeria; order Lentisphaerales; family Lentisphaeraceae; genus Lentisphaera; species Lentisphaera araneosa. The sequence continues at coordinate 410,362 of NZ_ABCK01000001.1, read as the reverse complement.
AAGACGACTGATTTCTCCATAATGTCTGCGACAATGAGCATGGAATAGGTGTCTTGGTTGAACATAACGGTTCGGATTTTGTCCAAATTTGCAATGCCTATAAGTTTTCCTTGGCGGACAACGGGGAAGATGTGTTGTTCAGTATTGCGTACAAGTTGAGAAAGTTGTCCAAGCATGGTAGTGGCTTCAACAGTTTTGATTTTTTGGGATAGTTCGACGGCTTCTCCAACTTGGATTTCTTGCAAAATATTGACGGTCATATCTCCTTTGTGTGCGGGAGATTCAAATTTATTTAAGACTTGTGGTTTGAATATAGAAACCTTACTGTTGAAGAGCATACTGAAGGCAGAGGTTAAAAGGAGGGGAGCAAGGAGGTTGTATGTACCGGTAATTTCACAGACCATGATAATGGATGCAATAGGGGCATTTGCGACACCCGCAAAAAAAGCTGCCATACCGACCATGACAAAAGCGGTAATCGAGGGGACCATAGGGTTGTCAGGGAATTGCATGTGAAGGAAGGAGCCTAAGCAGCCTCCCGTCATGGCTCCAATGAATAAGCTCGGACCAAAAATACCTGCAGAACCCCCTGAACCGATGGTGAGAGAGGTTGCGACGATTTTGACTATAACGGCCAAGGCAATAAAACCCAAAGTTAGATTGCCATCCATAACCTCTTGTATAGCTCCCCAACCATCACCCAAGGCGTAGGGCATGATTAGGGCAAGAAGGCCAGTAAGCATACCTCCGACAACAGGTTTTATTGGGGTGGGAATTTTTAATTTAATAAAAAATTCTTTAGTGAATTGGTAGAATTTGACATAAAAGGCGCCGATTGCACTACAGGTGAGGGCGAGTAGGATATAAGAGGGGATATGGAAGAAGCCTTCGAAACTTTCAACTTCACCGAGATTGAAAATTGTATGGCTACCAAAAGTCAGCATAAAGGTTGAATAAGATGTAACACTGGCGATAACGCAAGGCATAATGGCTTCCGATTCGAAGTCTTCTTTATAGAGAACTTCTACCGCAGTAATAGCAGCGCCAAGTGGAGCTCTGAAAATAGCACCTAAGCCACCTGCACAGCCCGATAAGAATAGAACTCGCCTTTCTTTAACCGAAAGCTTGAGCTTGTCCGCTAAGTAGGAGCCACAACCTGCACCGACTTGTGCTACGGGACCTTCTTTACCGCCACTACCACCACTGGCAAGGGTGATAATTGAAGCAATGCCTTTAGTAAATGCTGTTGAGAGCTTCATTTTTGCACGTTTATTATGAAAGGTATCCACAAGTGCGGATGTTCCATCGTAAGCAGCATTAGGAGCAAAACGTCGAACTAGATAAGCGGCTAAGCCACAACCAAGCCCTGGGACTAAAATAATTAAGAGTGACTGAGGGATATTAGAAAATATTCTATCGTAGAGTGTCGTTTTTATATGAATTAAATTATCATCACTAATGATATGTTCCCCAGGAGGTGAGGCGAGTTTTAAGCCTAAAATACCATCAAAAATAATCGCTTTTGCCCATTCTAAAAAAAGGAAAAACAAACTGGCAACGAGACCCGTTATGACTCCCACAGTAATCGAGAGAACCACCATCTTTAGAGGGCGATTTCTCTTGAGCTTTAACTTGATTGTTCTTAGGTTCATAAGCGGGTCTATGTTGGCATGAAAACATGGCAAGATAAAGCCGACTTAAGGACTGTCCACAAACAACACTGAAAATCATTAAAATTCTTAAGTATTGAATGATAGGATATGACTTGTGTATTTAAGCTAAAGGGCTTAGTGAATGCAAGACTTTTGAAATTAAGCTAGGAAATAAATCCACGGTAAAAGAACGTTTTGCGCCAGTATAGAAATCGACAGATTTGCCATGTATGAAACAGCCGAGCTGAGCTTGCTCATAATAGTTGATGTCTTTTTTAGCCCATAGCGAGGCAATGATTCCCGCTAAAGCATCTCCTGATCCCGCAGTCGACAAGGCCCAATTCCCGCTTGTGTTGTAGGAGAATGCTCCTTGCTCATTATAGATTTTGCTTTGTGGACCTTTAAGTAAAACTTGTATGGATAAATTTTGAGCAATGTGCTGAGCTGCTTTGCTTAGATCTGAGTGATTTATGTTTAAGCCTTTAGCTAAGCGTTGGAGTTCACCTGCGTGAGGCGTTATTATCGTTGGTGCATTGCGAGGGAATAAAGTTTTATTATCTGCAATTAGGTCAATGGCAGAAGCATCAATGACTAGCGCTTTATCTGACTTTATTAAGTGTGTAAAAAGTTTTTTGTTTTTGTCGTTGATCTCGATACCAGGTCCGATTAAGACCGACTGGGATTTTTCAAAAAAGTGAGATTTGATAATGTCTGGGGGTTTTGTTAAACAAATGATTCCTGGGTTTTGCGGAGTGCGCAAAGATTCATGAGCAAGAATAACCATGCCAGCACCACTTACAGCTGCGGAATCCGCCGCAATAATGGGAGCGCCATTGTAGAGCTCGGAACCTGCGATAATGAGGCATTGACCTCGAGTATATTTGTGTGAATTGTAAGTGAAGCTTTGTAAAGTTTTTTTTGCGTCTTGCGCAAAAAAAGCCTGCCCCTCGGAAGGAGCTTGAGTTATGTAATCTTTGGAAAAACCGATATCTAAATTTATTAGAGAGCCCACATGAGCGGGGCCATCGTTTTGAAAGTATGATGTTTTTGGCAGTCCAATACTTAAGGTAATGGTGGCTTTGATGGCAGCAGAGGGCACTTGTCCATCTGAGAGTAAGCCGGAAGGTGAATCCACTGATATGACGGGTAGTTGACTAGCGTTAATTGAATTGACAAGAGTTTCGTATTCGCCAGTTAAGGCACGATTTAAACCCGTACCAAAAAGGCAGTCAATGATGATGTCCCCTTCAGTGATTTTATTCAAAAGTTGAGAGGAAGCCTCAAACTCACAAAGCTCAGATACTTTGGAGCTGTTTGTTTTTGCATCTGGACTTAACTTATCTTGCTTGTGTGTACAGTAGGTTTTGACCTCAAACTTGGAGGTCAAATAACGTGCAATGACAAAGCCGTCACCTCCATTATTTCCTGGACCGCAAAGAATGATTAGACGTTTTTTATGATGTGGTGCTAGTTGTGAACAGAAGAGCTCTATTTGCTCGGAGCATTGTTTTCCAGCACGCTCCATCAGTTCGAGTGAAGCGACTCGTTTATTGGCAATGGTGCGAGCATCAAGATCTCGCATCGTTTCTGAACTGATGATTTTCATAAATAAGCCTAGTTTAATATTAACTTAAAGACTCAAAAGCTTAGGTCAAGTAAATGGTGAATCGAGAAGGGATTTTTCTTAGCTGGTGCTAAATTAGCAAAAATAATTAAAAGCGATGAAAATGAAAAGAAAAATAAAGTTAGGAATGTCCCCGTGTCCCAACGACACCTTTATGTTTTATCACTTATTGCATCACTCCGAGTTTTCTCAAAAATATGATTTGGAACTGAATGTACTTGATATTCAAGAACTCAATGAACTTTTGAAGCAAGGCGAGGTGGACTTTTGTAAAGCTTCATTTGGGATGATTCCAAAAGTTATGGGGGATTATTTAGTGCTGAATTCGGGAGCTGCTTTGGGGCATGCATGTGGTCCTATTTTAATTTCAGCGAATAAGAACCTTTCAAAAGCGGATTTACTCAAATCCAAAATCCTCGTCCCAGGTTTTGATACAAGTGCTTATAGCTTACTGAAAGCTTATTTAGGAGATACTTTTCAAGCGGAAGAATGTTTGTTTTCAGAGATTATGCCTGCCTTGCAGAGAGGGGAAGCTGATGCAGGTTTAATTATTCACGAGAGCCGTTTTACTTATCAAGATTTTGGCTTGCATAGCTTGGTTGACTTAGGTGATTGGTGGGAAGCTGAATATTCCCTTCCGATTCCACTTGGCGCCATAAGTGCGAAACGTGCTTTGGGTGATGAGCTCATTAAAGAGTTTAATCAGGCGTTAAAAGAGTCAATTCAATGGGCCTTTGCTAATGATTGGAAAACTAATGCAGAGTTTTCGGAGTTCATCTGCTCTTATGCCAAGGAGATTTCGCCTGATGTTTTAGATTCACATATTGACTTGTATGTGAACCAGGAATCAGTGAGCTTAAGTTGTCAAGCACAAAAAGCTATCGAGAGGATGTTCAGTATTTTGAAGGGACGAGATATCCAAAGTGCTGAGTTCTTAGTTCAATGATTGCTTTAGTTTTTGCCACTGAATTTGAACTTGGAGTTAGGAACTTTGAATGGGAAGTGTTTGAGGGTCTGAAATTCACCAAACTAAATGATGAGTTATGTATCATTATTACAGGTGCGGGGGTCGCAAAAACTGCCTTGAGCTTAGTTAAACTTGAGAAATTTAGAAGTTTGTATAAATCAATTCATTTTATTAATATAGGCATTGCAGGCTCGTTAAAAAACTCAGATGCCAGTCAGGTTTATATGCCAGGCAGCTTTGTTTTTAATACTTTTAGCCTTGTTGAATCACCAAGTCAAGGTTTTGTGGATAGCTGTTATCCACAGATAGATTTGTACGAAGGCCCGTGTTTAGCGACGAGCGCAGTTCCCGTTTGGGATGAAGCCAATCATAATCATTTGCGAGGCTTAGGGGCGGAGTTGGTGGATATGGAAGCATACCTTTTTGCGAATTGGGCAAAAGAGTGTGAGCAGGAGTTTTATTTTATTAAACTAATCTCAGATCAAGCCTCTGAGGAGAGCAAAGAAAGCTTTAAAAGTGGGGCGATTCGAGCGATAGAATCTATTTCTAAGGGGATAGAGAGTTTAGAAGCTTTGATCTCGTCATCAAAAGAAGTAGATTTAACCTCAATAAAAAAATGTTTTAGGGTAGATCCATGAAGGTAGTGATTATTGGTGCAGGTGAAGTAGGTACAGGTCTTGCAGAAACGCTTTGCTTGGAAAAGAATGCTGTTGTTGTGATCGACTTAGATTATGATCTGTTAAAAAACCTTTCTAATAAATTTGATCTGATGATCATTAATGGTAATGGGGCATCAGGTAAGGTACTATGTGACGCAAATATCAAAGAAGCTAATTTGATGGTGGCTGTTACTGACTCAAATGAAGTCAATGTTTTATCTTGTCATACCGCAAAGACACTGAACCCTTCAATTCGTACCATTTGCCGAGTTAACGACACTGAATATTTCAGTGAAGATGAAGATTTCGATCTCAAGAGTTTTGGGATTGACCACCTTGTGGTTCCTCAGAAAGAATGTGCTCAAACGATTTTAGATGTTTTATCTGGGCCCAATTTAAAAGAATTAACGAAGCTCTCGGTCGAAGGTGCGCTGATCTGTGGTTTTCATCTCTCACCTGGGTCAGCGATGGTGGGAACGCAGTTATTCTCTTTTCCACGACCTGATTTACTTGAGAAAATCCGAGTGTGTGCGATTTGGAGAAGAGGTAAATTGATCATTCCTCGAGGGAAAGAGCGTTTTAATAATTACGATGATGTTTATGTGGCTGGGGAAAAAGAGGCCGTTTTAGCTTTAGCGGAATGGTCTTGTTTAGATGAGAAAAGTGTGAATAATATTGTCATTGGTGGCGCGACGGAACTTGGCACTCATCTTGTTGCTGCTCTTAATGAACAGGGTAAAAATGTAACCTTAGTGGAAAGCGATGAGCGTACAGCTGAAAATGCTTTGAAAAAATTAGAGAGTTCAGTGAATATCCTTCACGGTGATATTACCAATGGAGACATTTTAAAAGAAGCGGGTGTTGATGTGGCTGACCTCTATTTATCAGCAATGGGTAGTGATGAAAATAATATTTTGAGTTGCCTTCTGGCCAAAAGAAAAGGTGCCGAGAAGGTTATTACTATTATCAACAAACCAGATTATCGCGAAATTATCTCAAGCATGGATAATATTGATGGATGTTTTAGTCCTCGAACGGCAGCATTGAATTCGATTATCAACTTAATCCAAGGAGAAAACCGTCGAATTGGAGCAATCCTCCATAGGATTTCTGCTGAAGTGTTTGAAATGACCGTCGTGCCCAAAAGTCGAATTGTTGGGAAAAGTATTAGTGAATCAGCCTGTCCACGTGGTGCGGTATTTGCAATGATTTTTCGAGGAAATGTAATTATTCCAGCAACAGGCAATCAAACTTTCCAAGTTGGTGATCTCGTTGTGATGATGGGAGAGCAACAGGCACTCAAAAAGGCTCAGGCACTTTTTGCTCCAAAAAGTATAGTAGGACTTTAAGCAAATTACTTAATTTGCTGCTCTATATTTTTATACCAAATGTAGGCGTCGGGAAAAAGTTGCTCTAATGCTTTATTATAATCGTCATGTTGATTGAGTAATTCTGGGTAGATTTTAGCGCTTTTGTAATGTTCACGTTCAACTTTTTCAAACCATTGCTGGCGCCTTTTTTCGAGTTCGTATGTAGACTGAATTTTTGTTTTAGCTTTTAGTATATCTTTTTTATACGATTTCTTTTTACCCTTAGTGTAGTCAACTAAAGCTTCTTGGATGATTAAGAGTTGGGGCTTGAGGTAAAAGGGGCTTTTATTATAGATTTTTGCATAGTTAAAGACTATGGAGGAGAGAAAATGTTTATTGCTTATTCCTTTATAGGATCCCAAGTCTTCTAATGGAAGTTGAATAAGCTCGAATTGACCTAAGCTATTCTTTCTTGATACAGTTAAGTTTGAGAGCTCGTCAAGCTGTTTTAAAATAGTTCCACTATCGACGGGATACATATAATTAAAGACAATTCTTTGTACTTCTTCCTGAAGCCACAGTTCAAAAGCGATATTTTTCTTTGCCGCTAATTCTTCTAAGACATTGTAAATAAAGCGATGATTATATGTGCCTTTTGAAATTTGCTCAAAAAGCTGTTTTTTAAATTGTTTATTTCTAAAAATGATTCGGCTTAAAACTTTAGATTTCTCTAAGTAAGCTAATTTTACTAAGTAGGGGGCTGTATCCAACTTTTTAATGTTATCGATGAAGTTGAGTTTGTAGGAGAGTTCTTTACTCATCAAGAAACGTGTAAATACATAACGATTTTGTAAGTGTAAAAAATCATTTTTCAGATGTAAAGCATTATGGATAATTGAAGCATTGAGCCATGAAGGGATGTTTTCATTTTGAAAGTGGGCTTGTAATAGGCCTTCGTTTATGATGAAAATTAAACTTATGTCATCTAGTTTTTTAAGTTCTTCATAGGAAAAGCTTAGTTTACTCGCATTCAGAGGCTTGTTGCTTTTATCTTCAAAAAGGAAGAATTTACTTACTTTATCATTACTCTTTTTTCCGATGGTTTCGGTAATATTTTTTGAGCAGAGCTCTAAAATTTCAAGGAATTTACGGGAGTAGGGATCTTCTTTATCCGCATAAAAAGAAAAACCTGCATTAGAATCTAATCTAAACAGGTTTTTCTCAGCGCAGTAGCCATGACTAAGCATGACTACTGCGCATAGAAGTAACTTCTTCATTAAATAAAAGCTAGAGGCAATTATTTACGGTTGGTTTCAATATAAAGACCAATAGAATCTTTTCCTTCTTGATTAGAAGTCCAATCATTGAAGCCTTGATCTGTAAGATCAGTAATTAGAGCTTCCCATGAAGCTTCATTCCATTCTGAGTTTTTTTTCAGCCAGGTATTAAGCTCTCTTTTTGGGAAGCGAACTTTTCCTTTAATTTTTTTAAGTGCCATTTTTCTCTATCCTTGTTGTTTGTGGGGAATGTTTAAGAGCTATTCCTCAACAGCGACGTCGTCACCTTCTATGATGACCGCGGTGTCTCGGCTGATGGCTTGGTAGAGTGTTACGATTGGATTGCCTGATTCTTGGTGGGCCCATGGATTCCCATAGAGTTCCCAGCCGTCATTAAGGCATTCTGTTACGAGGTTGTCAAAAGCTTCACCTTCGACATTAAATACGACTTTATAGTCTTTTACTCTTACACGCATCTTTAAGCTCCCTATTGATTAATAGATTTGTCAAGGAAATTTAATATTTGTATTCAGCTATGCAAAACAAACAAAGGAATTTTCTGTGTAATAATATAGATTTTTTTGTGCTAACATTTATACTTGATTAAATATTGATTAATTGAAGGTTTATATGCGTCGACTCTTGAAAAGTCTATTTAAGAAAAAATCTAAAGAAGATATTTTTGAGAGTGAGCTGTGCTATTCTTGCAATAGTTCCCTACCTATTAAATCTAAATTTAACATATATAAGTGTAAATCCTGCAATACGCTTAATTTTAAAGCTTTTAGTATAGCTAATATTCAATTAGAAGAGTTCATCTCCTATGGTGGTTCTGGTGCTGTTTTTAAATCAGGAGATAAAGCTATAAAGCTTGTCTATAAAAAAGATTGGCAAGCCCTAAAAGAATTACACAATGAATATGATGTATTTACTTCTTTAAAAGAAATCGATAAACACCTCTTGCCACTAGAAGCTTTTTTTGAAAATGATATTTATGCTGGTCTAATTACTCCTTACGAAAAAGGAGGGACTTTAGCACAGTATGTAGAAACTAATGGTCCAATGGACTTTCGAAAGGGCTTAGAAATCATTCTACAAGTCACTGATGCACTTCAGTGTCTTTATAAAAATGGCTTTCTATACCCTGACATTAAACCACAAAATATTTTAATTTCAGCAAGTGGCGATATACAACTCTGTGACTATGGGCATGTGTCAAGCCTGCATTCAATAGAAGAAGATAAAGATAATATTTCTGGTACTGCTGATTTTATTTCTCCTGAAAGATTGACTGGTGTGAAAGAGGATTGTCGAAGCTCCTTATATAGTGTCGGATTGCTCATACATTATATTTTCACAGCTAAGAAATTATATATAGCTGAAAGTCTTCAAGAGACCGCTGAAAAACACGTTAAAAATAATGCAGCAAGCTTTATGAAAGTTGAACTGAAGCATTTACCTGTAAATTTTATTAAGTTAGTCGAGCGCTTAACGGATCAAGACCGAAATGTAAGACTAGGTTCATTTCCTGAGTTTAAGGGCTTGATTCGTAAGCAATTAACGGCCACCCCACAATAATATTTACTGGGGCCAAGGCAGGCTTTCACCTGTTTCAATAATCGTTTTTAATTGGGAGATGGCTCCTGGCCAATGATTTCGGGCCACATCCAAGCGAGAGTCATCGTCTTTTAAGTCGTCAATGATAATGCTAAGCGAAGACATCTCTCCCAAGGGATAAAAGATGATTTTAACGATCATTGCGTCGCCTTCGATTCCTGAGTAATTTAAAGATAAATGTATGACTTTATACTTCTTAATAAGCTTAAATTCAGCTTTTAGGACAGGAGTATCATTTGTCCCTAGAGAAAAACCTTTTCCTTCTTGGAAAGAGAATTGTTGGAGGGGTGCTACTTGGAATAAACTGAATAATTGAGCCTTCTCAAAGTAGGCCCAGACTTTATCGTTAGTAGCTGAAATAAAAGAGATGTATTCAAATTGCATTCATTGAGTTCCTAATTTCTTATAACTTGACGCATAAATGATCTTTGGCAAGAGACTTTTCTTGATTTTTATAATCGATGGATTAGCCTAAAATATTGAGAATTGATAGGAATAAATAATTTGTTTAATCATCCAGATCTAGTTAAAATAACTAGTCAAATTCTGATAGTAGGGGCACTTATCTTTTTGGCCTATGTTGGAGGACGAATTACAAGACGCATCGGCTTAGGCGAAATCATTGGCCAGATTTCAGGAGGCTTCGTTGGTGGCCCACTCTTGATGTCTTATTCACACAAGCTAGCTGAACAATACCCGCATGTAGAAGAGATGTTAAAGTGGAGTTTTCCTCTCAAGCAAGTGCATAATTATGCCATTGTAAGCTTTGTTTTTTTTATGCCTATTTATTTAGGGGTTATTTTATTTTCAATTACTGATGAAACGCATATTGATCGAATCAAAGAGAATTGGCGTTTTTCAAGTTTTAATTTTATATCTCAATCAGCCTTAGCTTTCGGTTTAGTTTCCTGTGCGCTCTATTTTTTAACTGACTTAGGTTGGCCCATTAGTTGTATTGCGGGTTGCCTTGCTGTTGGAACGTCGCCATGCTCCGCATTTATTTCTATGTCGCGTAGACAGGTAGAAGGTAAATTTAAAACTGTATGGTCTCAAACGGTAGTTTTAGAAGCTATTGCAGAAGTCTTCATTGTTTTCTTAGTTGTGAATTACTTTGTCGATGAAGCGGCCGCATGGGACTTACGCTTTATTGGCAAGTCATTTATTATTATTGCAATTATAAGTGTTGTAGGTTTTTGGTTAATTAGAACCGCCGCGAGTAACTCTTTTAGTTCTGATGAAATAAAAGGTGTGGTGAACGATAGTAAACTGAAGAATTTATTATCATCTGATACGATACCGACAGTAAATATTGTCTTTGTTATATGGTCGGTGATTGCATTAGTTGTAGGTGTTTCATTAGGTCTCAAAGTTCCCTTTATGTTACCAGTGATTTTTGCGGGTGTCATTACTGCGAATGTACACAATCAATACATTTTTGATTCATTACGAATTCAAGACTTAATGGGCTTCTTTCACTTGATTTTCTTTGCCTTGTTAGGGGTTCATTTAGATCTATCAACACTTATGCAAAAAGAAACATTTGTCATTGCATCGGTTTACTTTGTGATGCGTTTGATCGGTAAATTAGGTGGCGGCTATTTATCATGTAGTTTATTTGCAGCACGACCTGAAGCCAAAAAGTATTTACCTCTATTATTCATTCCTAATATGGGAGCCACAGGGATTGCTTTCATTGTTTTACATCAACATAGTCACCCCTTGCTTAACACTTTTATTAATGGCTTGGTTCCAGCTTTTATTTTATCTGAAATATTAGGCGCGCCATTTATTAATTGGAGTGTTAAAAAATGGAAACAAATCCTTATTGCGGACAAACAGAGTCATAGTCAGCTTGATAGCTCCAATAAATCTTCGGATGTAGAAAAAATTCCATTAGAAAGCTTATTCCATGACCGTGTGCTACTCAATGTAGAATTACGAACTAAAGAAGATGCAATAAAAATGCTCTGTTCGGAACTAATGAAGAATGGAGATATTACAGATCTCCAAGCAACCATATCATTAGTACTCGAACGCGAAAAATTGAGCACAACGGGTATTGGTGATGAGATTGCCATTCCTCACTGTCGTTCAGCTGATGTGGAATACCCTATGGCAGTTTTTGCTTACATTCGAGAAGGGGAAAGTATAGATTGGGATAGTGTTGATGGGGCTGGTGTACGTTATATCATTCTTTTAGTGAGCCCTTTGAATGAACCACAGATGCATATTGAAGCAATGAAGAATATTACAAAAAGCTTGATGAAACCAGGTTTTATTGATGGTCTACAGGTTGCGGCTAAACGTAAAACGACTCTCGAATGGTTAAAGAATCAGTGATACGTGTATTCTTGATAGTTTTATTATTTTGTTCATGTCAATCGACAGATAAAGATCAATATAAACGTTTGCAAAGTATCGAAAAATTAGTATTACAAGTTATACCGAAGCTGCAAGATAATGCTGCGACAATCCATGATGTGAATGGCAGGAGAACTGGAGTGCTAATTCCTGGAGGATTAATCTTAACCTCATCTTTAAGGTCAGATAAAAGCGGTACCTTATTGCCGATAGATTTTTCTCACTCGCCTCAATTACAGGGAGCTTTAATCGGAAATAATGAATACATGTCTGCAGTTCGTTTAGTTTCTAATATGACTTATGATAATGCAAAAGGTCTTGCATTTGCCGATACAGATGAGTTTGAAGGCATGGGCTTATTTATTTCTTTTTCAGACCCAAATGCGCCTCGACCAGCGATAAGGTTAGTTAGGGATTTGAGTAAGCCCTTGGAGGCTTTTGAATATGACCAGTTAGATGATGGGGGAGCGTATGTTAATGTAGACGGAGAACTCTGTGGCTTATACTCCCACTCACAAAAAAAAGTAATTGGACCCAAAGATTTTAGACGAATGTGGAATTCGTTTTGGCATTCCAATTAATGCTAATAAAATTCAATAGTTGAGCTTTAAGATTTTATCCTCTTTAATGAGTATTCATAGCTTACTTGAGATTGGAATTTTTGCTTTAAGTGATAAATAAGCCAATATATAAAAATTACATAGAGAATTAGGTGAAATGAAAGAAACAAAACATCTTTTTATTACTGGTGGAGTTGTCTCGTCCTTGGGCAAAGGCATTACTGCAGCATCGATTGCATTATTATTAAAACGTCGCGGTTACTCCGTGAAAATGCAAAAGCTTGACCCTTATTTAAACGTAGACCCTGGAACTATGTCGCCTTATCAGCATGGTGAAGTGTATGTAACAGAAGATGGTGCCGAAACAGATTTGGACTTAGGTCACTATGAAAGATATTCAGGTACACCTTGCTGTGAACACTCAAATTACACAGCGGGTAAAATTTATAAAACTGTTCTAGAGCGTGAACGTAAAGGTGAGTATCTAGGTCGCACAGTTCAAGTTATCCCACATATCACTAATGAAATTACTCGTGCCATTTCTGCAATGGCTACTGATGATGTGGACATTGTGATTACAGAAATTGGCGGAACCGTTGGTGATATTGAATCACTCCCTTTTATGGAAGCTATCCGTCAATACAGACACAAGATTGGCGCAAAAAATGGTTTATTTATTCACTTAACACTAGTTCCTTATATCGCTGCCGCGGGTGAGTTAAAAACTAAGCCTTCTCAACAATCTGTAAGTATTCTGCGTGAGATTGGTATTATGCCAGATTTCTTAGTTTGCCGTTCTGAGCGTCCTCTCGATCCAGAGCATATCGATAAGCTCTCTCTTTTCTGTAATGTTGAGCGTGACAAAGTAATTCAAGAAGTTGATGTAGCTAACACGATTTATGAAGTGCCATTAGAGCTCATTGATCAAGATGTTGATGTTAAAATTCTTCAGTCTCTTGATTTAGAAGTCAATGATTTGAAAATTGATGACTGGAGAAAAATGGTTGAAACTTATATCGAACCTCAAAATGGTATCGTTGAATTAGCTGTTGTAGGTAAATACGTTTCTCTAGCTGATGCTTACAAAAGTATAAATGAAGCACTTATCCATGCGGGTATCGCAAATTCTGCAAAAGTTAAACTACGTCATATTGAAGCTGAAAAAATCAACCAAGATAATGTTGCAGAATTACTTGAAGGTGTTTCTGGACTGATGGTTCCGGGTGGTTTTGGTCACCGTGGTGTACAGGGTAAAATTGACGCGATCAATTACGCTCGTACTAACAATGTTCCTTTCTTCGGTATCTGCTTAGGTATGCAACTTTCAGTTGTTGAAACAGCTCGTCATATTGCTGGTTTAACTGGAGCTAACTCAAGTGAATTTGACGAAAGTTCCCCAGCACCTGTAATTGATTTGATGTTAGATCAAAAATCGGTTACTGAGATGGGCGGAACAATGAGACTTGGCTCTTACCCTTGTGTGTTAAAAGAAGGGACAAAAGCTCAAGCAGTGTATAAGAGTGATCGAATTGATGAGCGTCACAGGCATCGCTATGAATTCAACAATAAGTTTAAAGAGCAACTTGAAGCAGCTGGTTTAGTTATTTCTGGTACGTCACCAGATGGCACTTTGGTTGAAATTGTTGAACGCGAAGATCATCCTTGGTTTGTCGCGTGTCAGTTTCACCCTGAGTTCAAGTCTACTCCTTTAGATGCTCACCCCTTGTTTAGTGGTTTTGTAAAAGCTTCTTTAGACTATAGAAAATAAGTTAGTCTAATCTTGGTTCTTCGTAGAAATCTGTAAAACTACCGCCTTCGTTCAAAGCTTTCTTCCGGCATAAAGCCACTCGCAAGCTCGTTATTTATACGGGTAAAGATTTGATCTTTAGTTGCTTTACTGGCGTAATGCTTCGCCAGCGGGCAGAAACCCAAGGTTTCAAATACAAAAAACTGCTTGCACATCTCTCTTTAATTACTTCAAAAAGGAGAAAACATGTCAAGCAGTCTACATCAACATACACACGGAATCATTGGATACGAGCACAAGCGCTTTGAATACAAAGGCAATGAGCTGATTATTCATATATGTCGAAAAAAAAGACCTTTAACTGCTCCAAATGCAAAAGCGCCGATGTAACCGCAACTGCAACAGGCACTCGTTTTATCAAATCATTACCCGTGTGCACCAAAAAGACTTCGTTTTGTGTACAAATGCATAGAGTTCGTTGTCATGATTGTAGTTCATATTTAATGGAGAAACTTTCGTTTACTTCGAGTTCTAAAAGTAGGATTACACAAGTATTAGAAAGGCATATCATAGAGCTACGAGCGCACATGTGTATTCAGAGTTTAGCTAACTATTTCAAGCTAAACTGGCATACAGTTAAAGCTGTTGAAAAAACATATTTAAGTAGTGCCTGACCGAAATGAACCTAAGTCTTTTAAGTATAATAATTTATAAGGAAAATAAGTTGTGAGTTTTTCTAGAAAACAGTATTAAAATACCCTATAAAACTTTTGTTTAAATGTATAGTACTTCATCATAAACTACTATTTATCCAATAGGATACAGATAAAATAAAAGAATCCAAGGTGTCATATAGCATGCGTAATTTTACAAGTACACAAGCAGAATTAGGAGAAAACCCACTTCTCGGAGTCACGCCAATTGAACAAGTGAGACTCGACACATACTGCCGTGATGAAATAACCAAAACTCTTCGTGGTTTACAAGAAATTTATCGAAACAAAGTTTTACTCAAAGAAATCCAAGATGTTTTGTCTGAATTAGTTCCTAAAGGAACATCCTGGAATGATGGACGTAAAGGAATGGATCTCTGGGTTATTTTTGTTTTAGGCACTTTGCGTTTGAGCTGTAATTGGGATTATGACAAGCTCAAAAGTTGCTATGATTATCATCACAAAATTCGGGAGATCTGTGGAGTTGATCTTTTTTGTGATGTCGACATAGTTACAGGACGCCAAACAATACACGATAACGTTAGCCTTTTTACAAAAGAAATTGCCAATAAAATTAGTAAGCTCGTAGTTGCTTTCAGCCATGAATTACTTTTCCCAGAAGAACGAGAATTACATAGTCGTTGCGATTCTTTTGTTTTTGAAACGAATGTTCATTTCCCCACTGATTTGAATCTATTAAAAGATTCTGTACGCAAAGTATTGAGCATCGGAGGCAAATTGGCTTCATCTTTGAAAATCACTGGCTGGCGTGAAGTAAAAAGCCAGCAAAAGAAATTCCATAGCCTTTATAATAAACTGAGCAAGATGCGTCACTCTAACTCGAAGAAAGAAGAGCGAAAGGAAAAACGTCGCTTAGAAATAGAGGAGATAATTAAGGATTACCTTAGTGTGGCTCGAGCTCATTTACTCAAAGCAAGAACTCTCCAGAATTCTTTAGATGAAGAGTGTCCCAAGCTTCAGTTAAACATGGATTACACGGACTTATTCATTAAGCAAATAAGTCGTAGAGTTCTTAATGGAGAGACTATTTCACCCGATGAAAAGGTGTATTCGATTTTTGAACCTCACACAGAATGGATATGCAAAGGAAAAGCTGGGATTCGTCAGGAACTTGGCGTGAAGGTATGTGTAGTGAAGATCAGTTTGGCTTTATCTCGACCATAGGATCATGAAGGGCGAGCAGGATAAAGACGTGGCGGTTGAAATGGTTCGTAAAAGTAAGGAGCTGTACCCTGGGCTGACATCGATGAGTTTTGATAAGGGTTTTTATTCAAAGGTAGATAAGGATGGTCAAAATAATCACTCCCGCATTGAAGCATTAGAGGTAAGAGCTCACCTCCCTGTAAAAGGTCGCCGAAATAAAGCTGCTCAAGAGCGTGAAAGTAAGGAGGCCTTTGTCGTCGCTCGCAAACAACACCCCGCAGTTGAATCAGCTATTAACGCTCTTGAAAGTCATGGTTTTGACCGATGCCCTGATAAGGGTACTCCTAATTTCGAACGTTATGCCGCTATGGCGATAAGTGCCAGTAATATCCATCATCTTGGTGCTATCATCATGGCCAGAGAAATCAAAGTCCTACGTAGAAAAAGAAAAAGCGCTTAAAGCTCTTCATAATAATAAAAACGCCATTCACGGCGTACTTTCTCCTGCCTTGACTTAGTGAATAAATAGAAAAAAAGCCTTTGTTCTGACGCCTAGGCCTTAAAAAAATGATAATACTATGACTGCACGACACGTATAGCCATATTTTGAATTTTTATATTAACTTAAAATCATCAACAAACTCATAAACACTGGGTTTTCGGTCACGCACTAAGTAAGAAGTACAGTAAAATCTCTTTGAAACATATTAGTTCTATTGGCATCGATGAAATCCATATGGGAAAACGAATTGGCGACAAAGGCTATTTGATAATTGTGCGAGATCTAAAAAGCGGGGCGACTTTATTTGTAGGCAAAGGAAAAAAGGGGGAGTGCCTAGATGGTTTTATGAAAAAACTGAAATCCAGTAAAGCGAATATTGAGTTTGTCGCTGTGGATCTAGCTCCATCTTTTACAGCATGGATTAAGGCTAATTTGCCTCATGCTATAATTGTTTATGATCACTTTCATGTCATCAAACTTATGAATGATAGGCTAAATAAAGTTCGAAGAAGAATTTCCAGAGAACTGGAAGATGAAGACAAGGGTGAAATCAAAGGTCTGCGATGGAAGTTTAACAGAAACAATGAAGACCTTGAAGAAACCGCTCAAGCTGAAATAAAACAATGCTGCACCTTGTTTTCAGAACTGGGTATTACATACGCTTTAAAAGAAGCATTGAGAAGGATTTATCGTATCAAAGATTTAGTTTTCGTTGAAAATGCATTGCAATATTGGTTTGAAAAAGCTGACTGTAGTAAAGTTCCTGAACTAATTTCTATGGCAAAAACAATTCGCAAGCATGCAGCGGGAATTTTAGCATTTTGGAAAACAAAAATTACGTCAGCAATTATGGAAGGATTTAATAATAAGATCGGCTGGTTAACAAGGCAGGCATATGGTTACCGAGATGAAGAATATCTCATACTCAAAATCTTTGATTTGCCTAATCTAAAAACTCGTCAGACTCTATGATCTTTTACAGATAAGTGCGAAGAGGCCTAATCTTTCAAAGAGCCGGGATTTTTCCCGGCTTTTTTTGTATAAAAACTATGATCAAATTTGATTTGGGTAGCGTCCCAATAATATATTGGATAAAATGAGGAAGTTTTATGAGACTCAAAGAGTTGTTTGTCTGTTTAATTATTTGTTCTGTATCAGTTTTTGCTGATGAAGTCCTGTACAAGGCTTATGGTGATTTTTTAAATCCTCAAACTGAAGAATTTACTCGTCGTATAGATTACGAGTTTAAAGCTAATGATAGAGAATTCGATAAATCGGGGAGATTAACTTATTTAAGTAAAGGAGACTCAAGCTTTACTCTTAGCTTTTCACTCGGCTTATTGAAAATCCATGTGACAAGAGATAAGGGGCGTCTCCAACTTTATACACCGCATAATAAAACTTTATTCATGAGTTCTTCTAGTGAGAGTGGTTTTTCTTTAGCTTCAGTTATGACTTGCTTGGAAGGAATGGACCCTAAGCTCAGTGATGATATAAAAACATTGCTATCTTTTGAAAAGCTGCAAAATAATTGTGATGTAATCGTACGTAAAAATGGGCCTATTTATTACATCTACGCGAAAGGTGTAATGGTCGCAGAAATCAAACTGAAAGGTTCTACTTTAGATAAAGCAAAGATCTTTTTTCAAACAGGCATCTTAAATTTAAAGTTTTCGAATTCTAAACGAGCTTATTTAGTTTACAGAAACTCCCAGGCAAAGACAGTTGTAAAACCTAGTGAAATGGATATGAACCGAAGTCTAACTCGATCCTTGGCAAGGTATATAGAAATCCGGCATCACGAAATTTTACAGCCAGAGATCAAAGAAGATGTCAAAGAGGGCAAACATGGGACGTTAAGGCGATATAAAGGATTCAACTTTGTCTATCTCAAAGGTTCGCCCTATGAAATTGGTTGGCAACATGGCGATTTTTTGGCTGCAGAGAGTCGTCGCGTTATTGATAGTACGCTTTATCTAATGGGTATGGTGTATACAATTAAAACTGGTAACTGGTTTATGGATAAAATTCGCGAAGCTCAAGTGCGCTTAGATAAATACACTCCAAAAGAATACCTAGAAGAATTAAAGGGTTTAGCAGAAGGTTCAAAAATCCCCTATGAAGAAGTTCACTTAGCTAATTATTTTCCGGCCTTATTTCATTGCTCAGGTTTCACTGTTAAAGATGAGAAAACAGTAGATGGTACTCTTTATCATGGAAGAGTTTTAGATTATATGTGTCGTATCGGCCTTCAGTATAATAATGCTATTTTCACGGTAGAAAAAGTAGATTCATTAGCTTTTGTCAATGTAGGATTTGCCGGTTTTATCGGCTCTGTAAGTGGTATGAATGAAGAGAAGATATCTTTAGGAGAAATGGGAGGCCGCGGAGAAGGTCTCTGGGATGGTGTCCCGATGCCTATATTGATGCGCATGACATTGGAAAAAGCCCATAGTTTAGAAGAAGCTAAAACCATTTTTTCTACGAATGAGAGAACCTGCGAGTATTACTACATCTTTGCAGACGGTAAAGATAAGAGCTCAACTGCGGTTTACGCAAAGCCCGAAAGTATAGAATTTTTAGACCCAGGTAAGAGTCATGAAAAACTGCCCTACAAAGTACCTAAGTGTTTAATGATTGCTTCGGGGTCTCGTTATGAATCGCTTCATAATAAAGTTAAAGAATATGAACTGATTGACGACCAAAAAGCAATTGACTTAATGAATGCCCCAACTGCAAGCCTAACTAATAACCTACACTCAGTATTGTTTGTGCCCGAAAAAATGAAATTGTGGATTTCATATGCGGGGATTTATCATGGGGCCTATGATGAAGAGTTTATTGAACTTAAATTATCTGAATTACTTAAGAAAGATTTTTATCTAAAGTCTAATTGAAATGAGATTTATTGTCTTAATGTTTTTACTCTGTTCTTGTCATTTACGACAAGTTCCATTGCCGCAGGCAGAGATTCAAGTAAAAGTTGTTTATAAGATTGATTATAAGTATAAAAAAGCTGCCCAATATAATTATCAAGAAGAGTTAATTGATAGATCCTCTCGAGGACAAATCATTGAATATAAACTTGAAGCTAATGATCAACTGCTACTCGATGAAAGGCAGATTCATTTAAAAGCCTACATAAATTCAGATCCAAAATCTCACCTCTTGTTAATTCAACCTATTTCAAAAGGGAAGTACCGAATTTCAGAATTTGTGGCGAATTACTTTTTTGCCCGTGGATGGAGTTGCATGATTGTTAAACGTGAAGAAGCCTATAAAAAATTATTCACACCGGAAGCGTTAAACTTGCAAATGAATGAATTGCTTTTAGATAGTCGCCACATTATTGATTTTCTAGAGAATGAAAAACCCTTTGAATACTCCGATATAGCCATGTTTGGCATCAGTAAGGGGGGGATCAAAACGAGTATGATTATAGGCTATGAAAAAAGAATAAAAGCGGCCGTCATTGTTTTGGCTGGAGGTGATTTACCAAATCTCTTAACCGAATCAAAAGAAAAAGGTATTATAAAAGCTCGTAAAAAATATATGGCAGAGAATGAAAGTGATTTGGATTCTTTGAGAGGTGAGTTGCGTGAGAAACTGACTGTAGACCCGCTTCTGATGGCTCCATATATTGATGGGAGTCGAACCTTGCACATACTTGCGTATTTTGATCGGTCAGTGCCATATTATTATGGTGAACAGCTCTTTGAAGCGATGCCAGGTGCTAAATCATACACAATGTTGGCGGGACATTATTCGGCTATTTTATTTTTGCCATTTATCCTAAATCGTAGCGAAGCTTTTTATGAGAAAAAGTTAGTTAGGGTCGAGTAAGTGAAAGCTTCTCCTTAGACTTACTTTTCCATTTAGTTTTAAGCTAATATGATGTAAGCCTGGGTAGTACTTTCGAACACTCCTTGCTTTAAAACTATGTTTTCTTAGGACTGTTTTTGCATTAGCTTTAAAATTGCTTTCGCTAATTTTAAACACCTTCGAATGGTAACTGCCATCGTTTTTTAAATGGGCAATTTCATATTCAATCCTCAGGATTCCTAAACTTGTGTCTTGAGTTTTAAGTAAAAAAGAAAACTCGAGATTAGATTCCCAATTAACTGTTTCAGTCATATTAAAATCGAGTAATTTAATATGTTCAATACTCGGGTAAGAAAAGATTTTTAAAATATCTTTGTCGCTACTTTTTAGGAGGTTTCGACTGGCGTGTTTTAGCATTTTATCACAGTTAAGCGACACCTTTTGATAGTTTGCTTTTACAAAGGATTTTAGTACTTCTGAATGATCTTTGCCAATGTCGTTTAAGTTATTGGCAACTGAACGGCGGACGTATTCGCTAGGGTCATTTTTTAAGTTGTCTAAGATTATTAGCAGAGGCTGAGGGTCTCGTTTGAATTGTACGAGTGCTTTTCCCCAAGGGAGACGAGGGCGGCAGCCTTCAGAAGCCAAGCGTCTAACGTGATGATTTTGATGTTTAGACCACTTTATCATCTGCTGCTGCATTTTTTTTGGGTATAATTCGAGGAAAGGCCTAACTGCGAATTCCGCAGTTGAATAGCAAGTCATTTTTTCTAGACTTTTGACAGAGTCTGTAAAATGATTAAGGCCAAATTCTTCAATGAAATCTGGAAAAACACAAGCGGTATAACCGTTAAAATTTACAGAGGCCTTTGTTAGAATGGTGGCTTTAAAGGTGAAATTACCATTTACATGATGATCAAAAGCGCATGAGATTTTTTTCATGCGCTCTTTGAGACCTAACTCATTCCAAGGTTCTTGTACACAATGATTAATAAATGCTTTTTTATCAAGCATTTGATCGTGTTTTTTTATCTCTTGGCTGAGCTTTTCTAAAAAGTGTTTGTTGTAAGAATCTTTGAGTAACTTAGACAATTTTACATACAAAAAGGGCAGGAGCCAGAACAGAGTTCTTCGCTACATTGTTTACAATAGCGCATGCTCAAACTTTCTTTTAGCAATTTGTCAATTTCCTGTTCTTCAATATCGGATAATTCAATTGAATCTAATAAAGCATTCGTTTGCCTTCGCATGCTTTGTCGTTGTTTCACTTCAAAGTTTTGTTCTTTGATGGTGCGTTTTAAATGAAGGTAGGCGAATGGACCTTTAATTTCCTTAATTTTGGGAGTTAGGTTGACAGGGTTTAGGCTTGGACGGACATAAACGTGTGGCATAGTTCTCTCCTTGGTTGCACTGTGTGTGTGAATTCAATGTATCCCAAGGTAGTGATAAAAGCAAAAATATTTCATGCAATCCAGTCATTAAAATTGTGGAAAAATAGTGAAGTATTCAAGTTCTTAGAATAGTGAGATCTTTTTATCTTAATTATTATACAAAAAAAAGCGACATGGGGTGTCCTAAATAATTAAATTTACCCATGTCGCTGAATTGATGGAATCAATTCCAATCATCCCTATAATAATAAAAAATAAGGATGGATGCAAGATCTAATTAACTTTTCCTTAATATTTTAATGAGACAAAATCTAAGGCTTTTAAAGCATTGATTTTAAGCTCATGCTGAGGGATAAGTTCTTCAATACTTAATCGGTCAAACCAGTGGTATTCTAAAGCTTCATCTAAGTTCAGTTTTATGGTATAGTTCTTATCCATTAATTTTGCGTAATAGATAAAATCTATATTATTTGGTCCATCAGGGTTTTGTTCAACCTGAATATGAATGGGTTGATGAACGACTTTAACTTCTGGCAGAATAGGAACTTGGTCTCCTAAAAGTTCGATATGGACCCCAACTTCTTCATATACTTCACGTAAGGCAGCTTCATCGGGTGTCTCATTGCTTTCAACACATCCTCCTGGCGGCAGCCATCTATTGAGCTTTTTGTGCTTGATTAAAAGAACTTTTTCCTCATTTAGGACAAATACGGCACATGTGTAGCGGTAGGACATTTTTACTCCAATTTAAAGACGTGGATGAAAATTATATCTCGTAAAGGTTTTTTCAAAAGACTAAGCATTGAGATGACTTGAATTTTCCCTTCAATGAGGTTAAAATCGGCCACTAAAAAAATATATTAATTTAAGGAAAACCCCTTATGTCAGAAGAGATTAAAGACCAAGTAGAGGAAGTCATTGTCGACGAACTCAATGAGTCTGTAGAGAATGTTGAAGAAACAGAAACATCTATAGATGAAAATGTAGCAGAAGAATCAAGTGAAACTGTTGCTGAAGAAGTGATTGAAGAGCCAAAGTCACCCGAGGAAGTTATTGCTGACTTAGAACTCTCAATGTTAAGGCAAAGAGCTGATTTTGATAACTTCAGAAAACGTAGTATTCGCGATCAAGAGGATGCTCGTCAAAGAGGTAAAACAAGTGTTCTTGAGGATGTACTTCCCGTTTATGATACTTTCAAAATGGCCATGCAAGCGACTCAAATGGATAATGTTAACTTGGATATGATTGTTCAGGGTATGAACATGATTCAAAATATGTTTGTCAAAGCTATGGATGATATGGGAGTTGAAGAGATCGATGCTCAAGCAGTGAAGTTCGATCCTAATATTCACGAAGCCACTTCCGAAGCACACTCAGATGAAGTTGAAGAAGGGGTGGTTCTCTCGCAAACACGCTGCGGATATAAATTAGGTGAAAGACTTCTTCGTCCCGCGATGGTAGTGGTTAGTAAAGGCCCAGAACCAGAAGTGGAAGAAGAAGTAATTGAAAGCGAGGCTGAATAAATGTCACAAGACTACTATGAACTTTTAGGGGTATCTAGATCGGCCTCTGCGAGTGAATTAAAGAAAGCTTACAGGAAGTTAGCTGTAAAATACCACCCAGATAAAAATCCTGGTGATGAAGTGGCAGAAGCTAAGTTTAAAGAGATTTCTGAAGCCTATGAGGTACTATCTGATGAAGGTAAGCGTCGTCAATATGATCAGTATGGTCATGAAGCGTACACTCAGCGCGGCGAAGGCGGCGGTGGTGGTATGCATGGTGATCCCTTCGACATCTTCAGCCAAGTTTTCGGTGGTGGTGGAGGCGGTGGAGCCTCTAGTATTTTTGAATCGTTCTTTGGTGGCGGAGGCGGTGGTGGACCACAGCCAGGAGCTGACTTAAGAAAAGATTTGGAGCTTACTTTCGAAGAAGCAGTTTTTGGATGTAAAAAAGAGATTTCATTGACGAAAAATGAAGCTTGTGAACGTTGTGATGCATCTGGTGCTGAACCAGGATCAAAAATGACAACTTGCCCGACTTGTCGTGGTAATGGTCAAGTTCATATCAAGCAAGGTTTTTTCTCTATCAATCAAGAGTGTCCACATTGCCACGGAAGTGGAAAGAAAATTGAAAAACCCTGTAATACCTGCCGTGGCAATGCTACAGTTCGTAAAGAAAAGAAAGTCAAAATCGATGTTCCTGCAGGCGTTGACACAGGTTCTAAAATGCGTATTCGAGGTGAAGGTGATGCTGGTGAAGCAGGGGCTCCTGCTGGTAACCTCTATGTTGTCTTTCATGTAAGGAATCACGATATTTTTGAGCGTGATGGAGATCATATTTATTGCAAGATTCCGGTGAGTTTTCCTACAGCAGTTTTAGGTGGATCAATAGAAGTACCAACTTTGAATGGTAAAGAAAGCCTAAAAATCCCAGCAGGTACTCAGTCAGGTACAAAGTTTCGAATTAAAGGTAAGGGCGTCAAAAACCTAAGAAGCCATGATACGGGGCATCAAATTGTTACGATCATTGTCGAAGTACCCACAAATTTAAATTCCGAACAAAAAGAAGCATTGGAAACATTTGCTGATTTGTGTGGTGATAATGTACAGCCTATGAAAGAATCCTTTTTTGAAAAAGCGAGCCGATTTTTTGGTGGTTGATTCATAGTTATTACATTTCTATAAACGGGTGATGCAGCATAGCGTCACCCGTTTTTTATACCCAGTTTAACTTATTATAAAAGAAGTTTATTTAGTAGATTTTTAGGTGAAGGACTTTATGCTTAAGAATAGGGATTTCATTTATATTCAGTTAGTCAACTGTTGGGCATCTTTATTAATTAAGGTGGGTATGAAGCGACTATTAAAATTAAAAAAACAGGGATGCTATAATGCTGTATCCTAGAAAGAAATTTCGCAAAGTTTATATAGAAATCAGTAATGTTTGTAATTTGAAGTGTAGTTTTTGTCCACAAACATACCTCCAAAGAGAATCAGATTTTATGAAGGCAGATTTCTTTGAGTCCTTAGTTAAGCAAGTTTCGCCCAAGGTTTATTTACTCTGTTTACATGTTATGGGTGAACCATTGAATCATCCACAGTTGCCAGAGTTTATAAAGATTTGTGAGAAACACGAACAAGCCGTATCTATTGTGACCAATGGCGTGCAATTGAATGAACGTAACGTCCAAGCGTTGCTAAACGCTACGGTTCATCAGATAAATTTTTCTTTACAGAGTTTTGGAGATAATTTCCCTCAAAGTAGCAATAAGGACTATCTCAAAAAAATATTTAATTTCATTCGTCTAGTTTTAGAGAAACGCTCCGATATGCATATTAACCTACGTCTTTGGAACTCAGGTCACGATCAAAAAACAATAGATGAAAATTCTGGGATTATTGCTGAAATCGCAAAGTTTTTAGATCTAGATTTTGCGGAGATAGCAAAGCTTAGTTTAAAAGGGCACCGTATAAAGGGAAATATATTCCTTAACTTGGCCGAGAGGTTTGAATGGCCTGAACTTGATGGACCTTTAGTAGCAGAAAGAGGTTATTGTGTTGCCCTCAAAAATCAATTTGCGATTTTGGTGGACGGAACGGTTGTTCCTTGCTGTTTTGATAGGGAAGGTGTGATTGATTTAGGCTCATGCCGCAAGATGAGTTTAGATGATATTTTAGCTGATGATCGCGCACAAAATTTAAGGAAAGGTTTTCAGCAAAGTAGAATTGTAGAAGACTTATGTAAACGCTGCACTTACCGCGAACGTTTCAATTAATCATAGTTGCTTTAAGTAATACTCTAACATAGTCTCTGGACGTTTCATTGAGGATAAGCTCCAGTTGATCTTGGTATCGAGAGTTTTTTCTGGACTTAATGCGTGCTCAATGTTTTTTCGTTTCATTTTATTTCTGAGATGTGATAAGCTAAGAGCAGATGCCACAGAAACATTGAAGCTCTGAATAAAGCCATTCATAGGTATATAAGTCATGTAGTCTGCCATCTCATGTGCGACCTCGCTTAAGCCTGTTAATTCGGTTCCAAAGCATAAAGCTATGGGTTCGTCGACAGGCAGTTCATCAAGAGTGATAGATTCAGGTCGTAAACTCGTGGCACAAATTTTATAACCTTGTTTTTTCAGAGCGCTTAAGCATTTGACTGTGTTATCAATTTTACTTTCATTCCAAGCTTTAATATCCAGCCACTTGTGAGCTGACATAGAGACCTCTTTATTGGCCGCAAAGTCGTTGTCATTTTCGATGACATTTATATTTTGAATACCAAATGCATCAGCATTTCGAAGAATAGCTGAGGCATTAT
This sequence comes from Lentisphaera araneosa HTCC2155, assembly GCF_000170755.1. NCBI lineage: Bacteria > Pseudomonadati > Lentisphaerota > Lentisphaeria > Lentisphaerales > Lentisphaeraceae > Lentisphaera > Lentisphaera araneosa. The sequence continues at coordinate 384,679 of NZ_ABCK01000001.1, read as the reverse complement.
GTTCTTGGTAGAGGTTTTCTAAAACAAGGCAAATATGCTCAGTTCTTTCTGAACAAACTTTATCTATGAGTTCGATTCGGTCATCAATTAAATGTGACTGAAGTTTAGCAAGTAATACCTGTTTCTCTTGTGTGCCTAAAGAATCTAGCTCTTGTGTCATTTATTTAGACATGAAGAAGTAAACGCCAACTCCGATAAGAAGTAGAATGTTGAAAATGACAATTTTAGTCTTAATGGCTTTTGATTTTACTCGAGTTTCTTCATCTAGTTTTCTTCTCATATCTGGGGTCAAACCAGTTTGGGTACGGGGACGGTCCGACTTTGTTTGAGGCTTTTTACGTTTTGGTTTGTCAATCACGTTACCATCTTTATCTAGAGTGGGTTTTTCAGGAGCTTTTTTCGCGCCAGGTTTTGATCCCGCAGGACGTTTTTTAGCGCCAGTCTTAGAAGTGGGTTTTGATCCCGCAGGACGCTTTTTAGCACCAGTTTTGGAACTGGGTTTTGATCCTGCAGGACGTTTTTTAGGAGCAAGTTTCTTATCTTCAGATTCAGCTTTTTCGTCTTCCTTCTTATCTTCAGATTTTTCGTCTACTTTCTTATCTTCAGCTTTTTCGTCTACTTTCTTATCTTCAGATTTTTCGTCTTCCTTCTTATCTTCAGCTTTTTCGTCTTCTTTCTTATCTTCAGCTTTTTCGTCTTCCTTCTTATCTTCAGATTTTTCGTCTTCCTTCTTATCTTCAGCTTTTTCGTCTTCTTTCTTATCTTCAGCTTTTTCGTCTACTTTCTTATCTTCAGCTTTTTCGTCTACTTTCTTATCTTCAGATTTTTCGTCTTCCTTCTTATCTTCAGCTTTTTCGTCTACTTTCTTATCTTCAGCTTTTTCGTCTACTTTCTTATCTTCAGATTCAGCTTTTTCCGCGGCGATACTAACTTCTTCAGCTCTAGCTTTTTCAGCGGCCATGCGAGCTTCTTCTTCAGCTTTAGCTTTTTCAGCGGCCATGCGAGCTTCTTCTTCAGCTCTAGCTTTTTCAGCGGCAATGCGTGCTTCATCTTCGGCTCTAGCTTTTTCAGCGGCCATGCGAGCTTCTTCTTCAGCTCTAGCTTTTTCAGCGGCAATGCGAGCTTCATCTTCGGCTTTAGCTTTTTCAGCAGCCATGCGCGCTTCTTCTTCAGCAGCTTCAGTTTCAGCTTGGATTCTTTCGAACTCTGCTTCCACTCGAGCTCTCTCTTCTTCAATATGGCGCTTTTTCTCTTCAAGTTCTGCACGTTGTTGCTCAAGCGGAGATAATTCGGAAGGTGGAGTTGTGCTAAATTTTGGAGCACTAGCTTCAGTTGGTGTAGAGAAGCTTGGAGCTGGAGCTTTATTGAAAGCTGGGGCACCAGTGATAGTCTCTGCAGAGGAAAGGTTTTTTGCTGTAGTTTGAGGTGCAAAGTTCGGAGCTCCCATGGGAGCCGGCTTTTTCGCAGCCGTACTACCAAAGTTTGGAGCGCCTGCTGCAGGAGTTGAACTGCTATTGCCTGGATTTAATAAATCATTATTTACGGGCTGAGCTACTTTTAGTTTACCTAATTTTTTCGCAGCAGCAACAGGAGTGTTAATGGCGCTTAAGTTGTTACTAGTAGAAGTGTTTTTAACTGGAGGTGGAGAAGATGCAGCCATCGCTTGTTTAAGTAAGTCTTGACGTGAAAAGGAAACAGTGATGGTTTCTCGCAAACTGCCAGTTGATTTATCTACCTGCTTAACAGAATTAGTTTGGAACATCTCAATATCAGAGTCAGGGTCTAGTGCATCTAAGAACTGATCGGGGTTTTCAAAAATAATATTTAATCCACATGAAGAGCAATGAGCTTCTTTAGTGTTATTAACAAAGGGCACGTGACCGGCACAACTTGGGCACGAGAATTCAAAGGTGAGTTCAAACATAATATAGGGGAGTCCTTAGGTGTTGCAGCTAATGATTTTTTCATAAGGCAGGCGAAGTTTTTGTTCCTGCTCTTTGGAGTTTAAAGTCTGGATGACGAGAAGTTGTTTTTGTATTTCAATAATAAATTGAGCCGTGATAATACCTTGATCGGTTTCAAAGACAAATGGACCCGCACGGTGTCCATTTTTGTCTGTCGGGTATTGTTTAAAAAAGTCTTCATTGATATCGATGGCTATATCTAACTCTGGAATATCGTCCTCTTCTTCTTCCGCAGCTTTTTGAGCTTGGATGCTAGCTTGCTTAAGTTTATTTTTCATTGCTATCATCAAAAAAACTGGATAAGCTACGGGAAGGAATAAGCCAATAAAAAAATGAATTGTAAATTTTTGACCGCGTTTTTCGGCTATGGTCGAAGATAGGGCGGCGGAACCAATAATAATAGTAAAGAATAAGACTAAGCTTATTAGAAGTGTCCAGTTGAGATCATTAATATTTATTTTCTGTAATTCATTCACTTTAGGCACTTCCTCATTCTTGTATATGTACGCAATAAAATTTAACTTCTGCTTAATAAGATACAAGTTTGTGAGCACAAAATATCATTTACTTGTCTAAAAATTAAAAAAGAAACTCTACTAAGACTAAGGATATGGTTGATTTGCTTCGTTTTAAAGCTTAAGAATTATGTTGAAGACAGATTTAAAAACTTTGAAGAAAAATAAATATAAAAGTGAAAAAATTAAGCCACCAATGATAGTCGTTAATAAGTTGTCGGCGAATTTTAGGGAACCGGTCTCGAGTATGCTTAGTTGGTCTGCTATGAGTTTAAAAGTGATACAACTCAGGCTGGCAGCAATTATAGTGGGAAGGTTAGTTTGTACAATTTGACTTAAGTTTTGAATATAAGATAATTTCTTAGCGCTTGTTAACAAGAAAACAAAGTTCAATAAAGCAGTGACTGAACTTGCCATAGCCAAGGAAGCATGACTCAATAAAGGAATGAAGCTGATTCCCAATACGAGGTTAAGAGTAATCATAGCTAATGATATTTTTAGCGGTGTTTTAGTATTTTTATTGGCATAGTATAGAGAAAGCAAAACTTTTAAGGCTGTGAAGAAAGGAATCCCTGGAAGAAACCATAGAAATGCTTTTAGAGTGAATTGAAGACTTTCAAGATCAAATGCACCACGTAAAAATAGAGTTTTTAATAGGGTGTCTCCCAATAAATAAAAAAATACACTGCAGGGGATTGATAAAAAGAAAGCTTGGGACAAGGCTTTTTCAAAGTCTCGTTGTACATCATTTAAATTACCTTTGGCTAAAGAACTCGACAAAGATGGCAAGCACACAGATCCAAGAGATACACCAAATACTCCTACGGGCAAATAAATAAGTAATTCACTGTAGCTCAATGAACTAACCGCATGAGGACCAATCCATAAAGCAATTGTTTTATCTAGTAGAGTAGAGATTTGCTGAGCCGAAGCCCCAATAGTGACAGGTATGAAACTTATCCAAAAAGATTTAAGTTCAGGAGCTTTGAATTTACAATATTCAATTTTTAACTTGATGAATTTTTTTGCGGATCTTAAAAGTATAAAAACTTGTAAGAGGCCCGAGAAAACTAAAGAAAAAGCGAGTAGATAAATAGTTGATTTTTCATCAAGATTTGTAAAAATTGCAAAACAAGACGCCGCTATCAAACAAACATTCATGGTGGATGACATGAGTGCAGGAAGTGAGTATTTGCTGTACAGGTTATGAATACTAGCAAGTAAACCAGCTAAGCATATAAAAGGTAGGTAGGGCATCATAACACTTCCCAAGTAAACTAGTTCCTGGCTCTCATTAGAAATGATGCCTAAAGAAAAAAGAATGAACAAAATCGCAATACCACATAGAGCGAGAAAGGTATTGAAGGTTGCCGTTAGTGTTAGTATTTTTGAAGCGTAAGAGTTGGGGTCTTGTTCATTGTTTTTTTTATCCGCAAGTAAAGGGATGAAAGCATTGGCTAGGGCACCTTCCCCGAAAATTCTTCTCGCTAGATTGGGTAATGCAACTGCATATTTAAAATAGCCGATCAGTGGGGATGTCCCAAAAAGGTAGGCATAAAGCATTTCTCTTACTAATCCGCTAAGGCGACCCGTTAAGTTGCCTACACCAGAAATAATTGCGTTGATGGTGTTTTTTTTAGACATTGATAGCCAGTAAACTCGAAGGGTATTTTTTAAGAAAACCGTGAGCTTTCTTTTGACGGGAAAGTATAAATTTCTGACTGTCTTCACTCTCAGGATTTAAAAGCTTATGTTCAAACATGCTACTAATTTTTTGGGCTTCTAAAAAGTATTTTTCAGAGGCTTGGTCAAAACTTGATTTGATAAATTTATCTAAGATATAAGCAGTGGCTTCATCGCTTGGGTGCGCCATGTCCTCAGAATAGAAGCGGTAATCCCTTAGATCATCCATCATAATTTCGTAGGCTGGAAAATAGAAACAATTTTCATTGTGTTTAACGAGTTTTTCAATGGCTAAATGGAGGGTCGATTTACTGATTTGATTATCTCTGAAATCATCTCTTAGGTGTCTTACGGGACTAACTGTGAATATGATTTTTAATTCAGGCTTGTTTTCTTGAAGCTTTAAAATGGTTTGATTCCAAGTTTTGTAAATACTATCAAGATCAAGCATCTGTCTTTTGAATAGCTGACTGGGTAATTTATGGCAGTTGGCGACAACTTCATTATTTGTTAATAAGCGATAAGCCCAGGCGGTCCCGAAAGTGACTAAAAGGACGTCCGCATTATTGATCTGCTCTAAAAGTTCGGTTTGTGTGTCATTAATAAATTTAATGGGATCGCTTTGTGTTCCTTGGATAAATGGAAAAACTTCGCGTTTTTCATGAATCACGCATTCATTTTTTGACCACACTTTCCCCTCTAAGCTATTGTTGATTAAATCGGCAATACTTTGTGGATTATAGAGAACTCCAGTAGGGTTTGAATAAACCTTTACACCTGATTTTTGAAGGAGTTTAGAGCTCTTATCGGCAAAGCAAGAACCAAGAGAAATAAAAGAGTTTTGCCAACTGAGTCTTTCGGGACAAGTTTGTTGAGGAATAATCTCTGTTCTGAAAAGTTTCATGCTTTTTTTGAGTCCCGAGTGAAAGTTAGCAAGTCAGCTTTATCTTAGGGGCATTTTTCAGAGAATAAACTCAATTTTAGGTAAGGTAATGAAAATACTTGATAAAATCAACGAGCCTGTGAGCAAAGTCCGCCCCTATCAGCCGGGTCGACCCATAGAAGATGTGGCGAGAGATTTTGGTTTGAACCCAGATGAGATTGTAAAAATAGCTTCAAACGAAAGTGTTTTAGGTGTTTCACCCAAAGCGCAGAAAGCTCTCATTGAATGTGTTTCAAACTTACACCGATATCCTGATGCTGGTGCCTGGGAGCTAAGAGACAAGCTCTCGAAAAAAATGAACTTAGAGCCAGATCAATTCATCTTTGGTGCAGGCTCCAATGAGATTTTAGTTTTTTTAGCACAAGTTTTTTTAGGACCAGGCAAAGCCGTTGTAGCTTCAGCACACGCATTTGTTATATATAAAATCCTCACTGCAATGATGGGCGGCGATTTTATTGAAGTTCCGGTGAAAGCTGGACTTCAGCACGATCTAGATGCTATGGCAAAAGCGATCACTCCAGAAACATCGCTCGTTTTTGTTTGTAATCCGAATAATCCGACGGGTACTTTGATCTCTCAAGAAGAGATAGATAACTTCATGGAGCAAGTCCCTGATGATGTCTTAGTTGTGTTTGACGAAGCTTACGCAGAAATATGTCTTGGGGAAATGCCTGATACTTTATCTTTCGTTAAGAAGGGTAAAACGTGCATAGTGTTAAGAACATTTTCAAAAGCTTATGGTTTAGCTGGAATTAGAATTGGTTACGGTATGGCATCAGCAGAATTAGTGAGTGAATTAAACAAACCACGCCAACCCTTTAACGCCAACCTCGCAGCTCAAAATATGGCTGTTGCCGCACTCGATGATGACGAGTTTTTGCAAGACTCAATAGAAGCCTATAGATCAGCGAAACAGTACTACGAACAACTCTGTAATGAATTGGAACTCGAATTTATACCTTCCTACGCAAATTTTGTCTTGATTAAAACTGGGAATGGTGGTGATATCGCTCAAAAACTTATGGCACTTGGTGTCATTGTGCGTCCTTTACAACCTTATCTTTTAGACGATTGGATTCGCGTAAGTTTTGGTACAGCCGAAGAAAATCAAGCTTTTGGTTCAGCCATTAAGCAATTGCGTCAATCTAACGATGTTTAATTTTCAATTCATAGATAATCACAAACCCAATACTGAATTTCAGTATGAGGGACACAGTGTGTTTCTAAAAGCGAAAACCTATGCAGGAAAATATATTTTTTCCGAATTGGGAGATGAGCATGAAGATCTTTATGTTTTAGTCAGTAACGAAAATGATTTCCCAGCACTTCACTTTCACCTTCATCACGATTTGCCGATGGGCAATCGCGCCGACCTTCTTGATTGCCCATGGATATTTGAAGAGGGTGACTTTGAATCCGATACTTTTGCCAAGAGTATTTTTAATCAGGTTGAAAAGCAAAATTTTACTTACAAAAAACAAAGCGAATATAGAGGTTTAGTGAAGATTGATAGTTGGGAAGGAGAGGGTGAGTGTCCCTTTGCTTTTGCGCTCTATTTTTGCGAAACGAGCCCAAGTTCACCTTATTTTATTATATGTGAATATGGCGATGGACCAGAATCCCAGATCTGCTGTATGATTGGAGAAAAGATCATAACTTAAGTTTTGAGTCATTCTATTGATAATGGGTTATCAATAGTGTATTTGACTATTAGGTTTTTGGGGTTACATAGGGTAAATTATTTTTAATGGAATTTTATAAATGAGTCTAGACAGAGATACAGAAAAAGTTTTAGATAAGCTTAAATCAGGGGATCGAGTCGTCGTTGCGGATGATGATAAATATTACCTTGTTTTTGCGGCTGCCGCGTGCACTTCAGCTTATGTAACTTTTATGATGAACGATTGTCGTGGCCAAGTTCAAATAGCACTTAAAAAATCATCTCCTTTGAACTCAGTATTAAGTCGTCAGACTTTTGAACTGAATAATACCTTAAAAACGGGTATAAACGCTAACGATCGCTGCCACTGTATTTTAAGGATGATAGACGAGCATGTACAAGCGGGTGATTTTATAAGTCCAGGTTTTCTGAAAGTTAACTGGATTTCTCATGGTGCTGCTTTGGTCAAACCTGGTATTGCGGAAGCTGCATATGATTTAGCACGTTTATCGGAGCACTCAGAAGGAAGTGTTTTTTGTCAACTTTTAGATGAAGAAGCCAACGGCTTAAGTGAAGAGCAAGTTAAGTACTTTGCGTCTGATAATGATTTAGCGATTACTGATTTAAACGATGTTATTGAATATCGTTTAAATAAAGAACCTTTAGTAGAAGCTCTCAATATCGTAAATATGCCAACTGATTACGGGGACTTTCGACTTCATGTTTATAATGTTATTTACGACCCTGCTAGGGGGATTGATTTAGTTTTAACTTGTGGGAAAGACAAATTTGATGAAGATGAAACTGTTTTAGTAAGAGTTCATAGTGAATGGTCGATTGGTAATATTGTTAATCGCTTAAAAAACGAAGAGGGTTCATCTTTAAATAGAGCGATGAAACAAGTAGCTGATGAAGGTTCGGGCATCATTGTATTTTTGAGGAATACTCCTGAACAAGCAGCCAATTCTGGTTTGTTTAGTGACTCTAAGCGTCCAACAGATATATGGATGGAAAATGGTGAAATCAAAACTTTGCGACCTAAGGATGGTATGGCTTATGGCTTGGGTGCTCAAATTTTAAGAGATTTAGGCGTGCGTAAAATGAGGCTTATGAGCAATAGCCCTTCCAGCTTCATTGGGATTAATAACTACGGTTTAGAAATCGTTGAACAGGTGAAGTATTAATGAATCAACTCAAAGATAGACTCGAAAAAAAGTTAGATCACTTACGTCGTGGTGAATTGCTTTATTACAAAGCAGAAAAGTCCGAAGATGTTTATGCTTTTTGTTTTTTGAACAAGAGTGCAGAATTAAAAATAGCTGATTTGATGACTTATGGTGGTCCACTATCTTTACTTGTGAGTGACCAGAGTGAAATCTGTCAGTCTCGAGAGATTATTGAAGATTGTACAGTCTTGCCATGTGAGTTTACTCCACAAGGACTCATTAATGTTTTTAATAATCAGTCTGAAACAGAAGATAGAGTCCTCTTACGAGTCGTAAAAAATCACGATATATTAGAGAATCTATCAGTTGAAGGACGAATCGTAGAGTTTGCTTCAAATGTTGAAGGTGACGAACACTGCCTTATCTACACAAAGATTTATAACAAAGTCAATGTTGATTCCAGTTTATTGTTGAACGAGGAGGACGTGAGTTTATCACGCTTCTTTAATCCACGATTAATCGAGATGACGGGGATGACTGAACTCGATCTTCAGCAAGGTAGTTTTAAACTCTATTCATTCTATTCGGAAATTGATGCTCGCTACCATTGGGCTTTTGTGTGTGATGAAAAAAAAGAAGAGAAGAAAACTCCTCTTGTACGAATCGAATCTGAGTGTTTAACTGGTCATGTTTTTGGTTCTTTACTGTGCGACTGCGGAGATCAGTTAAGCAAAGGTTTAGAGGAAATCAAAGAATACGGCTATGGTGCTCTCGTCTACCTAAGGCAAGAAGGTCGTGGAATTGGCTTAAAAGCTAAACTTGACGCTTATTATTTACAACAATTCCATGGCATGGACACAGTAGATGCCAATATAGCGGTTGGCATGCCTGAAGATGCAAGGGATTACTTGATCGGTGCTCAAATAATTAACTACCTTAAATTTGAACCGCTTAAATTATTGACGAATAACCCTGCGAAAATCACCGGTTTGAATCGTTATGGCTTATCCGTGGAACAACAGGTTTCTCACATCATTCCACCTTCTAAGCACAATAAGCGTTATTTGGACACTAAACGAGATCGTATGGGACATAGAATTTAGGTTCTATTCCCCTGTAGGAGTTCATTGTGTTTAATTCATTTGTTAAAAATTTTGACGAAATACTCCAATCCCTCCCCAATCAAAAAGAAACAAAGCTTTCAGATCCAGAGCTCGTAAATTTAGCTCTAGCTAAAAATGTGAGTGATCACACAAGGTTGCTTTGTGTTTTTGAAACGTCATCGAAAGCAGAAAGTTGTTTTAATGAGTTCAAGAAATATCAAAGTGCATCTTTATTACCGAATGTAGACTTACTCCTCTACCCAGAATTCAATTCTGATCAAGTTGAATATGATATAGATTTAGAACGCTCACGTACACTGAATCAATTGTTGCAAAACCGTGGTGAGCCTCAAGTTCTTATCTGTTCAGTTGCCTCATTACTTTGCGCCGTGACTCCGCCAGGTTTGCTGAATTCGCAAAGTTTAATACTGAAACTAGCCGATGAGCAATATGCCCCTGAGAAGCTTTGCGAAATTTTCACAGAGATGGGCTTTGATAACGAAGCCCAAGTAAGCTTACCCGGAGAATTTAGTCTTCGGGGCGGCATTCTAGATGTTTTTTCACCTGATCAAAAGTTTCCTGTCCGCATAGATTTTTTTGATGATGAAATTGATTCGCTTCGTTTATTCGACGTGGACTCACAAAAATCAATTGCCGATGCAAAATCATACCAAGTGAGCCCAGTAGAAAAGTGTGGTTTAGAGCCTCGAGGTATCTTGGAGTATATAAAAGGCTTTAAGCTTTGTGTTGTGGAAGAAGAATCAATTGATCGACATCTTGAGCGATATCAGGAAAAGGTCCAACTTAGCTTGTGGGATGAAATTAAGAACTCCATTGAACTTGTGTCCGATATAGATATACAAGCTGACTATAATATTAAAGATTTTCCTGTAGCTGCTTTAGCACCTGTCTATCGCAGTACATTACCTGAAGTGGAAAGGTCAATTCACCAAGCGCATCAAAAGTTTCTGATTGATCGAGTTAAGTCCTGGATTAATAAGTCCTGGTCTGTCCATGTTTTTTGTGGCAGTGAAGCAGGAGTAGAACGTTTAAATGAAGTCCTCGAACTCGGTAATAAAAAGAATTTGTTATTATACCCTGTCTCACTTCACTACGGCTTTATTGTACCAGAGTTAAAATATGCTGTACTTAGTGAGCAAGAGTTATTTGGACGACCAATTGAAGAAACGAAAGATGTGTCGTATAGCTCTCAACTTCAGAAGAATTTAGAATATGAGCCAGAACTCAACGAAGGTGATTTTGCGGTGCACGCAAACTACGGAATTTGCCGCTACTTAGGCATTAAAGTGAAAAACTCCCAAGAGTTTCTTCTTTTAGAATTTGCTGACGATCGCAAACTCTATTTACCACTCGATTCGTCTCATTTATTGATGCGTTATATCGGCGGCAAAAAATCCGTACCCAAATTAGCTCGCTTGGGGACAGGCTTTTGGCAAAAATCTTTAGATAAAGCCGAAAATTCAGCCAGAGACTACGCAGCTGAGTTACTTCGTCTTCAAGCCGCTCGAGAACATAGCGAGGGGATTTCTTTTCCCAAAGATAATCATTGGCAAAGTCTTTTTGAGGAGAGTTTTCCCTATGAAGAAACTCCCGATCAGCTAAGCGCCATAGAAGAAGTCAAAAAGGACATGGAAAGAGCTAAACCAATGGATCGCTTACTCTGCGGTGATGTGGGTTTTGGTAAAACTGAAGTTGCCATGCGAGCTGCCTTTAAAGCTGTCATGAGTTCTCATCAAGTCGCAATAGTGGTGCCAACGACAGTTTTGGCTCAACAGCACTTTCACTCTTTTTCTCAGAGGATGTCAGATTTTCCGATTAAGATTGCGACCTTGAGTCGTTTTATCAGTAAAAAAGATCAGAAACAAGTCTTAAAAGAAATGGCTGAAGGTGAAGTCGATATTGTGGTAGGAACTCATCGTTTATTGCAAAAAGATATTAACTTTCAAAAATTGGGTTTATTGGTCGTTGATGAAGAGCAACGTTTTGGCGTCGAAAGTAAAGAAGCTTTGAAGCGCATGCGAGTCAATGTGGATATCCTCTCCATGTCGGCAACGCCAATTCCAAGGACACTCTATCTTTCCATGACGGGTTTGAGAGATTTCTCGACAATTTTGACGGCGCCGCATAACCGTAAACCTGTACGTACGATTGTGACAAAAGAAAATGATGAAATCATAGAGGTCGCCATTAGGCGTGAACTGGAGCGAGGAGGGCAGGTTTATTATCTTCATAATCGTGTGAAGACTATTGAAAATGTGGCTCTTAAACTGAAGAGGCAATTTCCAGAAGCTAATATTTTGATTGGTCATGGTCAGATGGATGAAGAAGAACTCGAGATGGTGATGAATGAATTTACCGATGGAGATGGGCAGATTTTAGTTTGTACAACAATCATTGAGTCAGGAATGGATATACGCAATGCCAATACAATGGTCATCGATCGTGCTGACCGCTTTGGCTTATCCTCACTCTATCAACTTCGCGGCCGTGTAGGGCGTGATCATCGTCAAGCTTATTGTTACTTACTGATGCCTCGTGATGAAGCTATTATGGATAATGCTAAAGAAAGACTTAGCGCTCTTCGCAAACACACTCATCCTGGAGCAGGCTTTAAACTCGCTATGCGTGACCTCGAGATTCGTGGAGCGGGGAATATGTTGGGCTCGCAACAGAGTGGTCATATTGCTGCCGTGGGCTTTGAATTATATTGTCAACTTCTTAAAAAATCAGTCGAAGATTTAAAGGGTAGTATTCATCAAGACACAAGTACTAGTTTTAGCGCCGATTTTATTCATTATGGTTTTCAGTCTATTGATAATAAAATCCCCGTGGCACTGACACCGCAGTATATAGAATCAGATGATGTTCGCCTAGAAATGTATAAGCGCTTTTCTACAGCAGTGAAGTATAATGAAATTATTAGTTTAGAAGATGAACTCAAAGATCGTTTTGGAAACTTTACGAGCGAAGTAAAAGCTTATGTGGTGATTCACAAAATCAAATCTTTATGTAACTTACTAGAGTTTCATTCATGTGAGATCAAAGAGTCCTCGCTTTACCTTGAAGGCAATGACGGTCTCTATTGCGAGGCTCGCAAAATCCCCAAATTAAAACAAAAAGGCTATGCGGCATTAGATGAAGTGGAGCAAGGCTTAAGAAATATTGCGAAACGTTTTAAAGTTAAACTTGTTTAACTGACTAAAAAACTATTAGTTTACAATAGTAATCCTTGGTGATTAGAGTTTTTTATATTCTGGGATTGAGGGGGTTTTTGAATGTTCGTTTTCCAGTAAAAAGCGGCAATAATGATGTTCTGAACTGACTCGTTTAAACTCATTAAAACTACATTCCTTAATATCAGTAGCTAAGCGTTTCCAAGTGAATTGATTAAGATCTAACTTTAGGTCTTCAGCCGCTTCATTTAGACAAGCCTTGAGGCGTACGGGACAATGATAATAAATACTTGAAATGAATTTATAATCTTCACTAAATAGCTTTTCTAAAATCTCATCAAAAAAAGCCTCGGATTCTCTTAGCCTAAGGCGAGAGCCATAGCGCGATTTTCCTTTGCTCTTTAAATGACTGATTTGAGCTTTGCCCTGTTTCTTGCGAACCATGTATTTTCGTATGTTTTTATGATCGATGAGCTTTCCACCCTTATATAATCCGACGGCTGCACGACCCGCTTCCATGAGAAGGATAATATAATCTTCGTCATCCGTCAGTTGAACAGTGTTAAGGTATTCAAACAAAGCTTGTCCATCTAGGGGAGCAGGGTAAGAGAGTGGAAGACGAAAAGAAAAGAGTTTCTTATTGTTTTCAGTGCAGGAGAAACCATGCTTCTCACGATCCCCAAGAATCAATAAACCTGAATTTGCGAGCTTCGCAAAAAAATCAGGATTGTCGAGGAATTTATAGAGACGACTCATACTGATTGTTGAAGGCAAGGGCTTCGGTATATTTGATGTCTTTGCCACCAAAAATATCTAGAGCACTACCAATAGTTAAATGAACGCGATTCTGACTTAAATTCGTAATTTTCTCAAGATCATCTAGTGATTTTGCACCTCCCGCATAAGTAGAAATGAGTGGTGACTTATCTGTGAGCAGTTCGACTAAATTCATATCTACTCCTTTGCACATGCCTTCCACATCAACAGCGTGAATGAGGAACTCGTCACAGTACTGAGAGAAAAAGTCGAGTGATTTTTCATTGAGTTCCGTTTCTGTGAACTTGGTCCAACGATCAGTAACGATCCAGTATTTGCCATCTCTAATGCGGCAGGAGAGGTCGAGGATGAGTTTACCTTTTCCAGTGATCTTAACCAGCTCATCTAACTTTCCTTGATCAAACTGACCATTTGAAAATACGTGAGAGGTTACAATTAAATGAGAAGCGCCTTGGTCTAACCAAAATCGAGCATTTTGATCATTGATGCCACCGCCAATTTGCAGTCCGCCTGGCCAGGCTTTTAAAGCATTTTTTGCGGCTTCATCATTGCCTGGGCCCAACTTAATCACATGGCCACCACTTAAGCTATCTTTACGGTAGAGTTCAGCATAATAGGCTGAATCATTTTCGGAAACAAAATTAGTGTCAGGAGACTCAGAATCATCGAGGGTTCCTCCCACAATTTGTTTTACTTGTCCATTATGAAGGTCTATGCAAGGTCTGAACATTTTCTATTTCCATATCGTATCGTGTTATATTTTCTTGACTCGGTGCATTGTATAAGGGGAGGAAAATAAAGAACTCAGTACCTTTATCAACAACACTCTCAAGGTGTATCCAGCCATTGTGGCTTGAAGCAGTACCAAAAACCATAGAAAGCCCCATGCCGGTACCTTTACCCACTGGTTTAGTTGTGAAGAAAGGTTCAAAAACTTTTTCCATGACATCTTCTGGAATACCACTTCCATTATCTTTGACCCTTATACAACAATAATTACTAGGGATCAAGTTTTCAGCAGCATGTTCCCAGCCCTGAGTATTTTCATAAGCCAATTCACAACGCATGGTGATTTTTGCGCGTTCTACATCTTCTAAAGCATCGCGAGCATTGATCAGTAGGTTGAGAATCATTTGTTCAAGTTGGGTTCTATCACCGCGGATATAGATTGGGTCAGGTGAGTTGAGGAGTTTGATTTTAATTTGTGTAGTGCAACTCGGTTTAAATAGTTCCCAACTCGAATTTAAGACATCTTCGATTTTGAGTTTCTTAAGTTCAAAATTACCTTTTTTAGCGAAGCTCAAGAGTTTTGAAGTCAGATCAGAAGCACGGTTTACTGCGTAGCGAATATTCCCTACAATACGTTCTTTTTCATTTAAGTCAGACTTATTGTCAAATGAGTCAAGAGAACCTTGGATGGAATGTAATAAATTGTTGAAATCGTGGGCAACTCCACCCGCTAAGCGACCGACAGATTCGAGTCTTTGCAGATGAGATACCTGGTTAGTGAGTTGGTCACGTTGATGAGTTAGTTGATGACGGGCCGTTGTTTCACGACCTGTCAGTAGGATAAGCTTTGTTTTACCTGCATATAAAATGGAGGCAATAAAGTCGATAGATATATATTCATCTTCAGTAGATTTAATAATTGACTCAAAATTAAAGTCACGCATTTCAGGCGAGTTTTCAGTTGCTTTCCAAATTTCTTTAAAACTCATACGATTTTTAATGATATCTTCAAATATCTTATCTGGGCAACCTTCTATATCGAGAAGAATATCATCCATATGAGTTTCTTGAAGCTTATGAAAGGGATGTCCTGAGCGTAAAATAAGTCTTTTGTTAACATCGGTAGGGTAACCTTTGGAATTAACTAAAAAGATTAGGTCAGGGCTATTTTCGACAAAGAGAGCAAAACGGCCCTCCCAATCACGTGAGTGTTGGCTAATTAGATTTCCATAAGAATAAGTACTTAAAATAGCGCGTAAAAAATCCATAGGGTTACGTTCTTCCCCATCTTTTTTACCATACTCATTAAGCCTCAGGTAAATGGTGACAATAACACTTAGCCATATAATAATAAACGCACGTGAGACGAACAGTTGATTCATCTTCAACCAAAATTGATCTGAGTGATAGTTTGAGATTAGGCTATATACGTAGGTATCGACGACTTGTGTCAAAAGAAAAGAGATGACAACACTAAAATAGGTCCCGAAATTACGGTTTTTGAAAATTTGAAAAACCACAGGTAAGACGAGTAAGTCTGCGACAATGGCACCAAGTGAAGCGGCGGTATTAATACGTATTTTTTCAAAGAACTCAAAAAAGAACTGGCGCTTCTCAGCATCTACCATAAAGCCATACCATTGTGTTTGAGTCTGACTGATGGTGTTAAGTAGAAAGAAGCTACCAGATACAACAACACAAGCTACTGTTAATCGTTGAGCGGCAATCGGTCCATCTAGTGTGTAGGTAATGAGTAATGACGCCATGAAAGTCGTTAATAAAAGCGATGAAGAAATATTCATCTGAACGTCAATGAATTCGTAAACTAAGCTAATGTCAGCAGCGTTAACAAGTTGAGCAAATACGAGGATGAAGCTAACGACCATGTAATAGGAAGTGAGACCAATAACCTTTCTTAAGGAGTGCATGGAGATAATCAATACTGCAAGAAAAGTAAGCTCTAAGAAGCAAAGGCTCAGAGCTGGGAGCATCTCCATAAAGTGATTATTCATTTCTGGCACCCTGGGCAATAAAAACTAGATCGACCAGCTTGGACAATGCGTTTGATTATTTTGTCGCATTGCACGCAATCCTCACCTTCACGGCCATAGACATTGAGTTGTTGGTGAAACCAACCTTCACTGCCATCGGGCGCTTGGAAATCAATAATTGTAGTGCCGCCTGCATCAATAGCACTTTGAAGCACAGACTGACTATGATTAATTAGATTGAGACAGTCTTTTTTTCTAAGTTTTTGCGTTTTGCGCAAAGGAGAAATCCCACAGCGAAAAAGTGTTTCACTCGCATAGATATTGCCAATGCCGCAAACGGTTCGGGGATCCATGATAAAGTTTTTTATGGGTTTGGTTTTGGAACGCGATAAATCCCAGAGGTATTCTTGGCTGTAACTTTCGTCAAAGGGCTCAGGTCCTAAATGAGAAAGGGCTTGAGGATCAGTTGTCGAATCTAAGGGAGCTGTAATTACGCGAAACTCACCAAAACGCCTTGGGTCACAATAACGTAGTTCTTGATCGTTATCTAAACGAATACTAATGTGTTCATGCTTTTTTCGCTCTTCAGTGAGTTTACAAATGCGCCAACTTCCAGTCATTCCCAAATGAGAAAGAATCCATTTTTGATCATCAAATTCAAAAAGAAGGTATTTTGATCTTCTTTTTAAACGAGTGATCTTTTTGCCTGAAAATGTTTTGTTGAATAAAGCAGCATCTAATTCTTGCCGTAAGCGAGGTGTATAGAAGTGAAAACTTTTTATCGTCTCACCTTCTATATAGGGCGCAAGCGCATTTTTTACTGTTTCAACTTCTGGGAGTTCAGGCATTGCTCAACTTATTTTTTAGTGAGATCAGGTGGAAAATATTGAAGCATGTCGCTAACGATACGATGAAACTTTTCTTGTGAAAAAGTAATCGCATTAAAGCCATAGGAGGTTGCCTGCCAAATGACTTCGTTTTTTCGAGTATCGACAAATTCAATCACTAAGTATCGCTCTTGGCTTTCCACAAAGTAAAAATCAGTACCAGCATAATAACTACGGTGATAGAGACCACCGTGAGCGGTCACCATGCGTTCATTTGTGACGATTTGATAACGTGGTTTAATGACTAAGTCTGCAGGGTCAGCCACAGATGCTTTTGGTTTAAATACTAAGCCTTTTAACTCCAAGCCGTTGATTAAAGATGTCTCTAAACGTTGGCGATTAAGGGTCTTGCTTTTGATGCTGGGTACAAAAGAAAAACTTTTGTACTGAGAAAAGTCAATACCAGGTTGGAAGTCATATTTTACTGAGCTACATGAGCTTAGTAAAACAAAGCTTAGTATAAAAACTAAATGTTTCATTTTTTACTTAGTGGCTCACCTAAGACAATGCGGAAACCAAGAACGAAGTACTTGGAATCAGGTGGGTTAATGAAACGTGCAGAAGGACGACAAGCAGCAGGGTCTAAGAGCCAGCAGCCACCTTTAGCAATTTTATTTGCACCATCTTTGTTAAATGGGTTCACAGCATCATCAATATCAACTTTTTGGAGTTGGTGAGCAGGGTTCTCATAGTATTCGAGTTCTTGGAAGTCGCAGCCATCCATGACCCATTCCCAAACATTGCCCTGCATATCGTAAAAGCCCCAGTTATTAGGCTCTTTAGTACCAACTTCGTGTGCTCTTTCGTTTGAGTTTTTGAAGTACCAAGAAATTGTTTCAATATCTTCGACAAAATCTTCATCTGAACCACCACGACAAACATACTCCCACTCAGCTTCTGTAGGCAAACGGTAAACGTAAGGCTCTGGCAAGCGACCAGCTTCGCGTTCGAGTTCAGTAAGTTTTTTACAGAAAGTCACAGCATTGTCCCAACTCACTTTTTCAACAGGATAGTTAGATGAGCCTTCTTGATCTTTAAACATACTTGGATTCTTTTTGATAACTTCCTGGTACTGAAATTCAGTAATAGGATGTAAGCTCATCCAAAAAGAACGAGTCATATGTACACGGTGACGAGGGCGTTCATTTACATGGCCGTCATCTTTACCTTTATAGTAAGAGCCAGAAGTGATTTTTTTCATTTGAATTTCAACGTTTTCCATTTCGAAAAAATCACCAAAATCTTCTCTTGGGTAATCATCAATGATTGAAGGGCCAACTGGGCCGCGATTCTCTAATTCCATTAGATATTATATCCTTATTTATTTTAAATTCGCACACTTTAGCATGACTTATTCGCAAACCAAATTTCTTAATTATATTTTAACTAAGTTGTAAGGTTCTTCTGCTTAATAAAAAATCATCTATGATTTCTTTATACCTTTACGTCCATAAATACTGCAGATAGGGCATGCTTGGGGATCGTGACCACGAGCGGGGCAGAATTCTCTGCCAAAATAAATGATTTGCAAATGGAGGGCAATCCAAGTTTCTTTTGGAAAGAGACGCTTGAGATCTTTTTCTGTTTGTTCAACAGATTTACCTGTAGATAAGCCCCATCGGTAAGCTAAACGATGGATATGTGTATCGACGGCAAAAGCTGGGACTTCAAAAGCTTGAGACATAACTACTGAAGCCGTTTTATGTCCGACGCCTGGAAGTTCTTCTAGTGCATCGAAGTCACACGGAACTTGTCCTTGGTGTTTTTCGACTAAAATCCTAGAGAGTTCACTAATGGCTTTCGATTTACGTGGTGAAAGTCCACAGGGGCGAATGATAGCTTTTATATCGTCGACATCTTTGTGCATCATGTCAAATGGATTATCGGCTAATTCAAAGAGTGCGGGGGTAAATGTGTTCACACGAGCATCGGTACATTGAGCTGATAACAAGACGGCAATTAAAAGAGTGTAGGGGTCTTTATGATTGAGTGGGATTGGAGGCTTGGGGTAAAGTTTTTGCAAAATATTTAAAATATCAGCAACTTTTTCTGATTTTTTCATTAGTTGAACACAGGAAGTTTTTCGATTATAGGAGCGCGGCCACTTGCTTCGACAAAGTCGCCAGTAAAGTTGGGGTCTTTTAGGTAATGATAACCCAAGCCTGCAATCATTGCAGCATTATCGGTGCAATACTTAGGAGGTGTTAAGACAAGTTCTTTAGCTGTTTGAATCGCCATTTTTTGAACGCGTTCACGAATAGCGCTGTTACAGGCAACGCCTCCGCAAAGTAATAATGTTCGTGCCCCGTAGCTTTCGGCAGCCATTTTTAATTTGGTCGAAAGTACATCGACAATGGCGTCTTGATAAGAGGCTAATAAGTCGGGGAGGTCGCCATCGGGAACCATACCGTCTTTCCAATTCTTTTTTACTAAATTCAGCAAGGAGGTTTTGACTCCTGAGAAAGAAAAGTTGAGTTTATGTTCTTCGCTATAAGAACGAGTTTTGGGCAAAAAAGATCGAGGGAATTTATATTTATTTTTATCACCACTTTTCGCAAGTCGGTCAATAATGGGTCCCCCAGGGTAAGGGAGTCCAAGGATTTTTGCGGCTTTATCAAAGGCTTCTCCAGCTGCATCATCAATGGTTGAACCTACCAATTCACAATCACCAGTTTTTTTAATGATAAAGAGTTGAGTATTTCCCCCAGAAATCAGCAGGGCACATAAAGGAAAGGCATTAGGGTTACTAAGGATATCTTGGCGCTCTATTAAGCCACCATAGATATGAGCGGCTAAATGGTTAATGCCACAAACTTTTTTTCCTAGGGAGAGTGCAAGTCCGTTGGCAAAACCTGCACCGACGAGAAGGGCGGGTAAGAGTCCAGGTTGTGCGGTGACCGCAATTCCATCGATGTCATCTAGTTTAAGCGCTGCTTTTTCTAAAGCTTCATTTAAAGTGGGACGAACATTATTTAAATGTTCACGAGCGGCTAATTCTGGAATCACGCCGCCATAGTTGGCATGGTCTTTTATTTGTGAAGAAATGGCATTGGCTAAAACTTCGTGGCCATTTCTCACTAGAGAGACTGCAGTTTCATCGCAGCTGGATTCAACTCCTAAAATAATCATTTTCTACCCTTGATAATAAAATATATTGCAAGATATAAACATTTATCCATGTGTCAACAAACATGATCATTTAGAAAATAGGATAAAAAATACACACTTATTATGTTAAACTCTCGACTTCGAATGGCTATTGGTAATTGACATTAGCTCTGCAGGCTTCTAAAGTTGCTCTGTTTAAAAAAAATGCGGATTAATTTGTGAACAAGCCCTTAGTTTTTATCTTTCTAATTTTATTTAATTTTTTAGCTTTCTGTGAAACGCCTGATTCCATGTGGAAAAATGCTTTTAAAGATTTCGATAAAGCTGAGATTCACTTTAAAAAATCTCAATACTCAGAAGCAGATTCTGCTTATAGTACAGCCTTAGCAAAGTTCCTGAAAATAACGGTAGATTACCCTCAGTGGGAAACCAGTTCAGTAAATTACCACGTTAATGAGTGTAAGGATAAAATGAATGAGATTAAAAACCTTCAAACTTCAGGTAATAAAACATCTTCACGATCAAATAATAACTCAGAGTTAATTAAAGTTCGTGCTGAGCGAGATAAGTATGCTAAAGCGATGCTTAAGGTTTATCATGAAAACAAAAAGAATAAACGAGAGTTAGAAGTGACAAAGGCTTTGTTGAAACGAGCTCAAATGTCTGCAGGGCAATCTTCACAATCTCAAGGTGAGTTAGAAAAACTTATTTTAGAAAAGCGTAAATTAGAGCTCACCATAAAAAGTTTGGAAAAGGATCTAGCTGAAGTCAAAGTTCAGAACGAGAAAACAAATAATGAGGAGCTCCTTAAACTTCAAGCCAAGATGGATACTCATTTGCTGAGTTCGCAAAAAACTCAAAGAGAGCTCGAAGAAATCATTAGAAAGGATAAGAAAATTCTGCTTGAAAAAAGCAACTCATTGATGGACCAAAAACGTCTATACAAAGAATTGAAAAACCTTTCAACGGACAGTGAAATAGAGAAGAAAAAATACCTGCATCAAATTGCTGATAAAAATACCCTTATAGCTAAATTGAATAAGGAGTTAAATAGTTTAAAGAGCACGACAATGAATTTGAGAAGTTCTTTAAATATTGCTCAAAAGGCTGCAAGCAGTAGTTCTGAAAGAGAGAAGTTGAGTGAGAAAAAATTATTCAAACAAATCGAAGAACTACAGGCACAGATCATTAAACTCGTAAGTGAGCGAGATACACTCAAGCAGTCACTTGTTAAAAATAGTACTAAATCTCAAGAGATGGTGAGTAAAAGTGACTTGGATAAGCTTAATAAACTTCTCGATTCTGAGCGTAAAAAATATGCTCAAGCCATCAATCTTCACGAAAAACAATTACTTGCCGTCAAGAAAAACGAAGATAAAACAAAAGCAGAGAGAGCTGAACTCGAAGTAAAAGTGAATAGTTTAAGTTTGGAAAATCAAAAACTACTTTTAGCGGCCAATAAAGCCCAAGCTGAAAAGAACTCAGTGAACCTAAAAAATTCTCAACTGAAAGAACAGTTAATTGTTCGTGAGACGAGTTTCGTCAATCAATTAAAGAAAACGTCGGCACAACAATCAGAAGAAATTGATAAACTCAATAAAGAACTGAAGAAAAAAATTGACTTAAATAAAATTTATTCTTCTCGACTCGACTCGACGAATATCACGATGGCTTCGCTCAATGCCGAGTTAGAAAAATTGATGAAGGAAACTCAAAGTACTGATTCGTCGAATAAAATGAGTGATCAAGAGAAGCTCGATCTAATTAAAAAATTAGAAGAGAGTGAAAAACTCAATAAAAAGCTCAATCGAGAACTCATTTCATTACGAGAAAGATTTATTCGACTCAATGCAATGAGCGGTCAAAAAGATGATGAAATCATTTCTCTCTATGTTAAGCTGAAAAAAGAGCACGAAGAGTTGCAATCGGATTTCAAAAAACTGGTCCAAAGAATTCCTCAAAGTGATCAAGAAAGTCAGAGTTTTACCGATGAATCATCTGAAAACATTAAACGAAAAATAGAGACACTCATTTATGATGCCTATAAAGCTTCCAACGAAGGTAAGCACCAGGTTGCCTTAGGTTTATATGCACAAGCCCTAGAATTAGATAGTAAAAATCTTGATGCCCTCATGAGAGCGGGCGTACTTTATTATCAATTAGGTCAGTTATCGGAAGCAGAGCGCTATCTGAATCAAGCATTTTATCAAAACCCTGACGACGCGAACATTCTTATTCCCCTTGCAATGTCTGTCTTAGATAAAGCAGACTATCATTTGGGTATCTCCTTATTAAGTAGGGCAGTGTCACTGAAGCCAGATAATGATGAACTGCGTGTTAATCTAGGTGTGGCATTGCAGGCATTAGGTTGGGAAAAAGCAGCGCTGAAAGAGATGGAAAAAGCCTATGAGATAAATGACAAAAATGCTCAAACAGCATTAAACCTTGCTGTTCTTTATCTTTCTCAAACCCCAAAGCAAGTTGATCAAGCTAAGCAAATGTATGACAAGGCTCTATCTATGGGCGCCGCAAAATCACCCTTGCTTGAAGAACTCTTAAAATAATATAATATTCAAGTATTGTTACGGTTTTGTAAAATTTTATACTTTTTTACATAAAAGGTAAATTATGGCTTAAACTAGTGTACCTATGCAGTTGATTTTATGACAAAACTTTATATCTTACAGCACTTTTTAAATCTAAGACAATTCGAGGAGAAATAATGTCTGAATCAGCAACGCTAAACCTCGCGGGAAAAACCCTAAATCTACCCATTTTAGAGGGTACAGAAAACGAAAAAGCAATCGACATCAGCGCACTTCGCAAAGAGACTGGTTTTGTAACTTTTGACCCAGGTTATGGTAATACATGCCCGTCTAAAAGTTCAATCACTTTCTTAAATGGTGAAGCAGGTGCACTTCGTTACCGCGGTTACACAATTGCAGAACTTTGTGAAAAGCACACTTTTGAAGAAGCTTCTTACCTTACACTTTACGGTGAACTCCCAACTGCAGAGCAATTGGCTGAATTTAAATCAGGTGTAAACGCCTATTCTAAGATGCCAAAGCAACTTGAGAAAATTTTCGAAGCTTACCCAGATACAATTCACCCAATGGTAATGATCAATGTATTGACTTCTTCACTTTCTGCTTACTTCCCAGAAGTGACAAGTATCTCAGACCCAGCTCAAGTAGAGAAAGCGACTCAAGTTGCTATCGGTCAAATGCTCACTTTTGTAGCTTTCGCTTACAGAAAGAGTATCGGCGCAAGTTTTGAATACCCGACTGAGCCATGTTCATCTGCTGCAGGATTACTAAAAATGATGTTCGGTAACGACTATGTTGTTGATCCTGATGTAGAAAAAGTTATTGACGAATTACTCATCCTTCACGTTGATCACGAATTCAACTGCTCAACTTCAGCAGTACGTTTAATTGGTTCTTCACAAGCTAACCTTTTCGCTTCAGTTTCTGGCGGTATCTCAGCTCTTTGGGGTCCTTTACATGGTGGTGCTAACCAAGCTGTCGTAGAAATGCTCCAGTTCATTCACGAAAACAATATTGACCCGCAAGAGTACTTAGAAAAAGTTAAGCGCAAAGAAGATGGTATTCGCCTAATGGGCTTCGGTCACCGCGTTTACAAAAACTACGACCCGCGTGCTCGCATCATCAAAAAGACTTGTGACCGCGTAATGGCAAAGCTAGGTAAAGAAGATCCACTTCTTGCTATTGCTCAGAAATTAGAAGCAGCAGCATTAGAAGATGAATACTTTACAAGTAGAAAGCTTTACCCTAACGTAGACTTCTACTCAGGTATTGTTTACAGAGCGATTAAAATCCCAACAGAGATGTTCACACCTTTATTTGCTTTAGGCCGTCTTCCTGGTTGGATTGCTCACTGGAGAGAACAAAACTCTGATCCAAAAGCTAGAATTGGCCGTCCTCGTCAGATATATACTGGTGAAACACAGCGCTAGTTTTTAGTAGCATTCACTCAAAAGGCCAGCTTAACAGCTGGCCTTTTTTATTTTGCCTAACAAACTATGCTAATAGCTAAGAACTCGGGGTACTTCAACTAGGAAAAACATCAATCAGAATAACAAATTCTTAGTAGTTTCTTATCGGAAACTTTACTCTACAAATGCGTATTATTTCATGAGAAAAATTTGTTTGGGGAACTGAAATTTTTAGATATAAGAAAAGTTGAAACCGCGACCTGTTTCTATCATGATGGTAAATGTAGGTTTCTATGAGAGGGATAAGTCAAAGTACCAAGCTCTGTAGCTTACTTTACCCGATTGTTTTAAGGTCCCGTGTAGCGGTTTGATGCTTGCTCCGCTTTCATGGTTCTTTTGAGGTCTTCCATCTTGCGATTGTGATGTATCGTTTTAGCATCCTGATATTTTTCTAAGTATTCAGGAGAGGGGGAATAATGAACGCGGGTGGTTTCTCTTTCGATTCTTTCTCGATCGAGGGCACGAGCTTTGCGTTCAGCGCGTCTTTCTTGTTTTTCTTTGTACTTATAGTAGCTACTACTGTCATTTGAGCAACGACAACCACAACGAAGGCCAACAAGAAAAAAGCTTACAATAATTGAAAGGTAAATGAGTTTCATAACTAAGTCCTCTTCTTTTATTATTGACTAAGTTATGGGTGAAGAATCGAGAGTCCTATAGCTTGCTTAGCTGTTTAACTCATTATGAATTTTAGCGATTGAGCTCAAAAGGGACCATGAACGAGTGGGATAAGTACATTTAAGAAAAAGCGGGAAGGCCTTATTTAAACTGATGTGTACAAAAAGAGGCCGTGAGTTAAACTCACGGCCTCTTTCCTTGCGTTTGCTTAGGGCAAATTTATTTTCCGTATACCCACGGAGCAGAGAAAGTTGATTCGGGAACCTCAAATTCTTTTCTTTGTGCTTTGAGTTGCTTTAGTAATTTCTTTTTAATTTCAGCGTATTCGGGGTTGTTAGCGACACTATTGACTTCATTGGGATCATTCTTGAGGTCGTAGAGCTCAAATTCATTATTGGTATAGAAATTGATCAGTTTGTAGCGCTCAGTACGAATACCTTCGTGACGTGGAACATTATGAGCTCCATGGTGATAATAGTGGTAGTAAATGGCATCGCGAACTTCAGATTTTTCTTCAGAGAAAATAGGCAACAAGGATTTACCTTGAAAGCGAGTTGGAATCTTGGCGCCAGCAGCATCGAGGAAAGTTGGGGCGTAGTCAATATTTTGAATCATTGCCTGCGGCTTACTGCCAGGTTTGATTTTTCCAGGCCAGCGAATCACGAAAGGCATTTTTAGTGCTTCTTCATACATCCAACGTTTTTCAGCCCAACCATGTTCGCCAATAAAGTAACTTTGGTCAGAACTATAAATAACAATGGTGTTTTCGTCGAGTTCATTATCCTCAAGCCATTTGAGAAGTCGACCGACATTATCGTCGATAGCTTGAACACAACGCAGGTAGTTTTTGATAAAGAATTGGTACTTAAGTTTACGCGCTTTTACTGGGTCCTTGAAAGCACCTGCTTTCTTCAATTCATAATACTCACTATTTTGATTATCCATGGCATCGAGTAGAGCTTTGCGTTGCTCAGGAGTCATGCGATCGAGGTGTTTTTTCTGTTTCTTATTAACAGGCTCAGTGGCATTTTTTGGTGGGAAATAAGCGAGGACTTCTTCGTTTTGACCATTGATTTCCATCCAAGCAGTTGAGGCACCTTTGAGGCGATTTTGGTAGTTGTCGTAGAGTGTTGCGGGTTCCGCAACATCTTCAGTATACATATTCATGTAGCGCGGGTGGGGAATGCGAGGAACATGCGGAGATTTAAACTGAACCATCATCAGGAAAGGCTTGTTTTGATCACGTTGGTCTAACCATTTGATCGATTCGTCTGTAACCACATCTGTCGAGTAGCCCATGATTTGTTCATGTCCCTTATCAATAGACATGAAATCGGGGTTGTAGAAATCGCCTTGACCACCAGAACCTACGAGAACTTTCCAGTAATCAAATTCGTTTGTGGGGTTGGGGTGCATATGCCATTTACCAATGAGCGCCGTTTGATATCCTGCTTTTTTAAGTTCACGGGGAAACACTGTCTGATTGCCGTTCCAGTGAGCGCCATTATAAGTCACTCCATTGATATGGCTGTGAACGCCAGAAAGGATCGATGCGCGACTTGGTTGACAGATTGAATTTGTACAGAAGCTCTTTTCAAAAACCGCACCTTCATCAGCAATGCGGTCGATATTAGGTGTTGTGTTAATTTTTGAACCATAAGCACCAATAGCATTTGTCGAGTGATCATCTGAAAAAATGAAAAGTATATTGGGGCGTTCTTGAGCACTAATCATGAAGTTGGACAAGATTAATCCGCAGAGAGTAAAAAGTTTTTTCATTATAGTTCCTTTTGTTATTATCTAATCTAAACCTACTACGGTGGGGAAAGCAGGGCTTTGACAAAGTTTTGGGACTATTTGTAGTTTAATTTGGTTTTTTCTTCAAAAAACTCTAATCCCACATCTGGGTGTAGGGCAGCTAGACCAAATAAGAGTGGGCAGAGGTCGATTCCTTGAACAGCTCGTGGACTCCACTTAGGGTCTAGGGTACTTGTACGCCAAGGTATAGTTAAATCATCCACTGAAAAGTAGGCTTGTGGATGAGTTTTTAAGGCTTCGAGAGCTTCTGGAATGATTTCTTTATCGAAGGGGGCGAAACCTAAAATGGCCGGGAAGTGGGCAATCATATCGTGATTTTCTTGAGAAGAATCCACGGAGTAACCCTTAAAACCGGCTCCTGCGCTACTGCCCCATAGGAGTTTTTGTTTCGATTGATCAAACCACCATTGACGGTCAAGTTCAGCCGCCTTTAAGCTCTCTTTAATAAATTGATCGGAAGCAATTCTATAGGGACTTAAATATAAGGGGAACTGAAAAGTGAAGAGGGGCAGCTGAGCTTTTCGGCGATCACTTAACACCGAATGATCACGATACGTAGAACGCGTCCAGTTTTGATCAATTTCGATGGGTTTTTCATCGAGCGAGTAGGAGACGTAATCGGAAAGTAAAAGATATTCATTAAAAAGCTTTGTTCGTCCCGAATTCGTTCCATCTTGTCCTTGGGTTAAAGCAAAAGCAAATGTATCCATGCGTGAGCTCTCCCAGTTAATGGAGTCCCATAATTCCTGAGTTAAGTTTTGGATATTTGAGTTTTGCGTGAATGTATTACGGCAAATGGTAGCTCCTGCAACGAGTAAAGCGGTGTCGATGGTAGAGAATTCCGAATTCCACATTGTTTCACCATTGTCTTTATTAAACCAGTGGCGATAAAGGCCGTTGGCATTTCTTTCGAGCTTGATGCCAGGCGTTTTATTTAAACATGACTTGAGTGTTTTGATAATTTTTTCTTTAGCATTGGGGTCTATATCAATTTCATGACTGATAGCTAATGCAATGAGTCCAATGCCCGTGCTCGCAGATGAAATACGTTTATCTTCAAGGCCTGACTTTCGACCGTATGAGTCTAAGTAAAAACCAGATTCTGAACGAATGTAATCGTAGAATTTACAAGTGTCAGTGAGACTCTTTGAGAGTTGCGGCTTCATAGGTGCCACGTTTGTAGTAATTGGATTGCCCGATTGTGCCTTGATGGACCTAGGGTTTGAATCTTTTTTAAGAAGGAAAAAGTAAACTGAAGTGGATGAAACTAAGAGAAAAATAAGACTAAGAACAATTTTTTTGGTTGAATTCTTCTTCTTTGTCGGAATTGGTTTCTTTGGTCGAACTTTGTTCTTAACTACTTGCGTCGGTTGGACTTCGACTAAATGATCTTCTTGGCATGCTTGAATGATGAATTTAGCCTCACATTTATAGCACTGTACCTTGATTCCCGTTAAATCTCTTTCGTCTTCAAAAGGTGCTGCGCAGTGAGGGCATTGATACTTATTCATAATCTATATGATGCAATTTTTATATTGAGAGGAACTTGGGTAAGTTCTTAAAATGCATGCGTACCTTTTATTAAATTAGAGATTAATCTAAATACGTCATGAAACCATAATTTTTTACAGCAGTAGCTAAATTATTGTCTAATAATTTCGACGCCATTTAGGTTTTTTCTTTTATTGAATCTGGGATAATCATTCGTTCCTATGACTAAAGTATTCAGCCCCTTGAGTTTAGTGAGCTCATGAATGTTGGGAATTTTTGATTTTTTAATGATCAAAGTTTCTAGAGGCATACGAGCCAAATCCAAAGTAATTTTGATGCTTGTATTTGAGATATTTAAAATTTTAACGTTTAAATTACGGATTCCTGATACAGAAGTGAGTTGGGGGTTGTCACTCAAATCGACAGATAGAGCCTCATTATCAAGAACTTTGATTTTTAAATTCATGGTTGGAGCCGCTAACTTATTGGTGACTTTTAGCATGTATTCAGCGATGTTGATTTTATCTTGGACATCATTCATTTTTTGCTCGGCAAAACCTGCCATTAAGAATGACATCTGCATGTGCTTGAGTTCATTCATTAAGTTAATGAGATCTTTAGTTTTAAGTAATTCTGAATCACTTTTCATTGAGCCATATTTCTTTGCTAGGTCAAATATTTTACTGTGTTTACGTTGATTCTCAGTTAATGAAGTAAGTGTCTCGAGAGCAAGTTGAAACTCTTGACGCACAAAGTGAGTCCTGCCTAAAACTAAGCGAGCATCGGAAAAATCGGGATCTCGAGCCACAGTAGTTTGCGCAATTCGCAAAGCTTTATCAAAATCATAAGTACTACTTTCCGAGAGCTCTTTAAGTAGGTCATTGACCATGTAGGGAGCGACTTCTTTACCGAGTTGTTTACTATGCTCTTTCTCAGTTTTATAGAGCTCGAGTGCAGCAATGGCTTCTTGTTCATTTTTTACAGCGCGTCTTTCGCTAATGATAATTTGCGCAATCCCATAGATCACAATTATACTCATTAGAGCCATCATTAAAGTGATATCTTTATGTCTTCTCATTAGTAAAACTAGAGATCGAGAAAAGCTCGCATTTTCTGCGTGAGTCGCAAAGCCATTGATCCATAGATTGACTTCACTCAATAGTTCATCCACACTCTGATAGCGATTTTCGGACTTTGTAGAAAGGGCCTTCATGGCGACGGCTTCTAAACTTTCGGGTATAGCGAAATCTACCATTTTAGAGGGCTTGATGATGTCGCCGTTAATCGTTTTGTTGAGTGATTCCATTAAATCATCATTGGATTTTATGGGCTTGTGTCCAGATAAAATAAAGTAGAGAATCCCACCTAGGGCATAAACGTCAGTGCGTTCATCCTTGGCGCCGTATTTAGAATCAATTTGTTCAGGCGCCAAATAACCGGGAGAACCTTTAATGACACCGTTTAAAGTGGCGTCATTATAAACTTGTGGGTCCAGAAGACTCGCTGTCGGTGAATCGTCTTGGTCATCAATAATCTTGGCGATTCCCCAGTCAAAAACCAGTACCTCACCATAGGCACCAACACCAATATTCTCTGGCTTTAAGTCGAGGTGTATTACGCCATTATCATGTGCGTAGGAAATGGCTTGGCAGACTTTCACAAAGATTTGCATCATTTCCTGAAATGAGTCGGATTTTCGAATATCTATTTTCTCGCGCCATTCATCGACTCGTAAGCCTTGGAAAAGTTTCATTGTGAAAAAGGGTTCGCCATCATCGTTGAGCCCCATATCGTAAATGGGCATAATACTCGGATGCTGCAGGGAGGCCGTTAAACGAGCTTCACGTATAAATCGATCAATATTGGCGGGGCTATCCGAATCAAGCAGTTCTGCTAAGGCGATTTCACGCATGGTAAAACGATCGGAATAACGCGAAACTTGTTTCATGCCACCATGATCAATTTCGGTATCCTTTTGGTAGCGGTCATGAACGTTGCTGATTTCATCGTAGAAGAGCGTGTCCTTTGTGGATTGCTCTTCAAAC
Source organism: Lentisphaera araneosa HTCC2155 (assembly GCF_000170755.1). Taxonomy (NCBI): domain Bacteria; kingdom Pseudomonadati; phylum Lentisphaerota; class Lentisphaeria; order Lentisphaerales; family Lentisphaeraceae; genus Lentisphaera; species Lentisphaera araneosa. Next base: position 354,972 of record NZ_ABCK01000001.1, on the reverse strand, counting down.
GCCGCTCGAAAGTGCTCACCTAAAGGTTTGAAATTCGTATAGAGATCCTGGTTTTCGTCGTTCATTAACTAAGTTCGTAATAGAGGCGGCGAATTTCTTCGTGAAATTTATTGGTGACGCGCTTGTTATAAACGTAAACAGTATTGAGTGCCATACCAGTTTCCTCACTAAAATCTTTAGCGGATTTACCTTCGTTGAGTTCAGTGAAGCACTTCATGACATTTTCAGAGAATTTATCTTTTATATTATTGAGCGCCATATTGCTGATGTAGTTTTCCCATTCACGCTCAGCATATTCTTCGATTTCAGGGCCACTCGTCCTTTCGGGATTCCAAGCTTGATAATCAGCGGCTTTTTCCTTCCTATCCTGACGTCTCTTGTAGGATCTAAAAAAATCTTTCACGGTGTTTCCTGTGACCATGCAGAGCCAGCCTCGAAAACGCTTTTTTTTGTCGTATTCAAATTCTGGAAGTTTATCCCAAGCTTTCATCATAACTTTTTGAACAATCTCTTCTGAATCGTGGTGATTGACATTCATGCCTCGGCAAATGATGTAGACATATTGACGGTAGTAAAAAACAAAATCTTCCCATGACGCTTCATCATGGCGATTGCGAATTTTTTCTAAGAGTGTTTCTCTCGTATGGAAATTTTCTTCATTCATTGCTTCAACCTAAGAAAGGATTTAATAAATATTATCATATCTCATGTGATCAAAATAATGTCTTGAAGTCTGATTTTGTAGCTAGGGCAGAGTAAATTAGCTAAGAGAGTGCAGAATTAGCTCTATTTGGACTTGTGAAGGCGCTTTGCGAGGACTTAAAGCTTTTCAAAGCCAATATTTTTAAGAGCTTTTTGAATATGTTCGTTCTTCATAAAGGTTTCTTGAATGAGTCCAGTACGGTGATTTTCTATAGCCAATAACATCGGACCCAAATCAATACCGAGGTACTGTTGCGCCACATAACCTGAATCTAAGTTAAATGTATCGTAAAAACCATAAGGAGTTTCACCTTCATTATTCCACACAATGGCGTTGTCATTATCGTCGTGGAGGCCGTAATAATAACGCAAAGTCTTAATCGCTTTTTCTGGTTCAAACATGATGCAGGTTCCCGCACCATAAGGAGCCACTTCGCCGTTGAGCATAAAGGGTTGATTTTGTTCGCCTCTTGGAAGGATCGCTCCCACATTATAACCATTGATCGAAGTGTGTGCGGTAAAGCCCCAGCCAAAGGGGCCATAAGTACGTGAAGCTTGAGAATTATCGATAGCAACTAACCAGGCAGCCTGGGTCGCCGCTTGTGAATTGTGATACCAGTTAATAGCTGGAACATGATCGAGTTGATGTTTTCGAGGCTGATCTTTACCGAGTTGCTCAAAATCTAACCAGATGTGAGCAAATTGATAAGTAAATAGAGCTCCGCTATAACTGTAGACAAACTCATCTGTTGATTGATAGCCTGGTGTTGCTGGATGATACTGACCTTTATTTCTCGCCCAATGATAGAAGTAATCTGCGGGGAGCGCAAAATCTTTGTTTGGGTTCGCGTTACCTAGTAAACAGCAGATGATACTTTCGTCACTAAAGTAATCCCAACGAACGGGATGAAATTTTCCTATGCCCGAAAGGTCTTCTTTGCTATCAGGTTCCCAAGCCATGAAAACTTGTTTGTGTTCGTGATCAGTAAAGGCGGCCCAATTGCACTTTTCGAAGATTTGATCGGCATATTCCTTGCACTTACCGCCAAAGTATTCACCAGCTGTAATGGCTCCCATGATTAAAAGGCCAGTATCTACCGTAGAGATAGCGGTTTCATAGCCATCTGTTGTCACTTGTGAGTCTTCATCGAGAAAGTGGTAGAACATGCCGTCTTTGGTTTGAGTCTTAGTCAGGGAAAGGAGAATCGTCTGCGTTCTTTGCTCAATCTCTTGCCTATCTCTAAAACCTCGTTCAGCGGCGACTACCATAGCACTTAAACCAAAGCCAATTGATGCAGTCGAATAAGTTGTGGGCTTATTTAAATTATCGGCAATAATACCCGTTTTTGGTGAGGCTTCATGCCAAAAGTATTCAAAACTCGCTCGGCTGACGAGATCTAAAAAATCATCATCATTTAAATGGGCGCTTCTACCAAGTATTTCATATACATTTCGAGTTGCTGGCTGAACGAAAACATTTTCCGCAGCTTTGGGGGCTTCGCCGAGTAGAGATTTGAATAATTTCTTCATACTTGAACTTAATCTTGCTTAAGTACAGAATCAAAAGCTTTGTAGCTAATGTTCGTGATTTTAGAAGATGAAAGAGGGCTAATCTGAATGCTCTCAATATCGTGTAAACTCAGCACGGCAGGTAGGGTGATGTTGAGTTCGCCTGATTCATTCGCTTTAAGGTTTAGGTAAATTTCGTTATTCATTTCCATTCTACCGTAGGCTGAGTCAGCTTTACGCATAAAAGTTAAGACAGCTTTTTCATCGGCACTAGAAGAATAGGCAACTGTGATTTCGCCATTACTCAAATTCTGAGCTTGTGAGAAACGCACTTCACTATTAGCGAAGTCGCTTACTTGCCAGCTTTCTCCAGCTTGGTAGAATTCAGCGAGCTTTGAATTGAGCTCATAATGATCCAAGAAACGTTCCATCATGACTGGACCCGTTTGGAGTAAACCTAAACTAAGGGCAAGTGTGTGTGCCGAGGTTTGGAACTCAATGACTTTTTTCTGTGTTGTGTTATAGCCTTCCCATGGGCCGTGATCTGTGAGTAGAAGTGAGATCGTTTCCCAATGACGTTCTAGGAGGGCTTCAACTTTTTCGGCTTGGTAAATGCTAGCAACACCCAATGCGTAAAGTGAGGGTGCATCAGTTATGCGGTGTTCGCTAGAAATGCAGTTCGACGGCAAGCCAACATGGCCCGTGTATTGAGTTTTGTTGCCCGTATAAGACTCCGATAATAGACCAGGCAATTGATGTTGCTTAGAGTAATCTAAATGAATTTTAGCAGCAATCGTCATAAGTTTATTCCAAGCAGGATTATCTTGATCACGTAAGAAGTTGGTGAGGCCGAGGAATTGGAAAGCCGAGCCATCCCACGTTGCTAAAGAATAAATGTCTTCTCCAGAACTATGTGGGTAGGGCTTGATTTTGAAGGCGGCGTTTGCGAGAGTCGCAGGATTTAAGTCGTAATAAAGAACAACAAAAGTCCAAGGTGCACGGAATTCATTGATAAATGAATTCATATGAGCTTCTTGAAAGACTCCATTAACTTCCCAGCCCGTGTAAGTATTATTTGTTGCATCCCAAGCAAAGTAGAATGATTGGGTCTTCGGATCGATGAGAGATTCATAACCAACTTTTTGCCTTCTTAGAAAAAGGTCGAGCTTTTTACGGATTTTTAGAGCTTTTTCATTATCCACAAGTTTGGGGTCAAGTAGGGCGCCAATAGATTTAGCAAGGGATGCGGTTAGGTTGACGTTGTCGCCAAAAACAATATTCACCACGCGCTGATCGAGGACTTCCATGATTTGATAACGCTGTTCGAAATAAGGGGCAAGCACACCTTCAAAATGTTCTGTACCGTATTTATCCGAACGTAGGATGTTTGCCCAAGTGCCATCACTTGAGGGCTTGATCCACTTAGCTTCAACGAGCACATCCCAAAGTTTATTGGTGTCAATATTCTCAAGGTTCTTTTGGAATTTGGCTTTACTGATTTTTTCACCGAGCGGGCCTACACGATGGCCATTGCCTAAATCGAGAAAGTTAACCATAAGGCCTTTAGCTGCAAGCTGAGGATTGTCTTGATCTGTTAATAGTGTGTTGCTCATACGATCAAGTTTTTCGAGTGAATCGGCTTGTGAGTAAGCATCGCCACAGTAGCCCGCCGACATATTAGCTAGAAGCTCAAGGTATTCACCAATCGCAGAGAGTTGCGTGAAGTTTCTCAAGTAAAGCCCACGTTCAGGGTCCTGGTTCCAACCTTCTACAGGATAAGAAGAATAAGGATCAATCATGCCGTGTTCTTCATCGACGAACTTTAATGAGTTATCAAGAAGTTTTTCTGAGTAAGTTTTTGTACTTGTGCATGATGCAGAAACTAAGGCGAGAAGCCCGAGTGAGAGGAGTTTTTTCATATTTATTTCCTTGTTTCAGGTAAGAGATAAGATTTAACAAAATTGATGGCTTCGTCTTCGTAGAAAGCACAGCCCATAGCAAAACGGTTTTGATAATTTTCCTTTTCGTCCAAAGTGAAATTTAGCACGAGTCCAGTTGCGGGGTCAGCATGCCATTGACGTTGAGTTTTTGGCGCCTCTTTCATTAAGCTCGATGCGTCGAAATCGCTACGATGGCGTAAGTAAGTGTTAGGAGCTTTTTGGGAAGCCATCAAGCCAAACATTCCAGTCGTAGGCTGTAGGCAGTAGAGGGCATTAGATCCCGGCGACAATAGGACCTCTTGTGATTCACGTTTTTCTTTAACTCGCACACTATCTTCGTTAGCTTTATCTAAGCTCCACTCTTGATAGAGAATCAGTTCGATGTCGGCTTTTTTCGCATTCTCAATTTTTAGATCAACAAAGTAAATAGGATCACTTTTAACTGGGATGGTGATTTTGACTTCAGCCTTGAATAATTCTTTCTGGAGTTCAAAAATCAGTGTGTTTTCATCTCTGCGAATCCTTGATTCTTTAAAGAGATTAAATTTTTCATTTCCGTGCTTTAAAAGGAAAATTTGAGAGTTTTCATGAAGCTTACTCGATCGAGTGATTTGGATATTTGATCGAAGGCCGTGCATGGAGCTGCTCACATGTCCATCCTGACAAGAGAGGTGAAGTTCTTGATTACTGATCTGTAAAGAATTTTTCTCTCTGTATTTACGGAATGTTAAATAGAGCTGGATAAGCACGAGAGTTGAGGCAAATAGAGTGAGCAGAACTGTAGGCTTGAGTGAATTGAAGTTCTGGCTACTTGCCTGTATGGATAGAGCTTTATTCCAAGCATAATCCCAGTCAGCTCCTGAACGAGGAATGTAATAGGGGATGAGCAACGGTGCCCAAGTCATGAAACGTTTTACACCTTCAGGTATGACAGAGAGGCCTTCCTTGCCCGTAAAACGTGCAAATTTCTTATCCAAGTCATCCATGCCGATAAAACTTAAGTTAACTAAAGTGGCAACGCGCAAGCCCATGTGATCGAGCCAAATGAGGATGCGGAAGCCTTCGTAAGCCATGATCCACATAAAGACTTCTAATGACCAAGAATGAAATTGTTCAGCACTCATGGTGAAGTTCGCTCCAATGCAAAAGAGAGTATGAACCGCACCATCCTGGTTGTACCAAGTTGGTGCGGGCATTTGACGAAGGAAAGTGAAAATAATGGGTGACATCCAGAGTCCCCAACGCAAAACGCGAATGGTTCCTTCGGCAAGTTCAGTGAGCCCATCTTGAGAAACAATGCGTTTGAGGTGGATGCTATTGCGTGTAAATAAAGCCTTTAAAAGGGATTGGTTTAAGGCAAAGAGCCAGGCAGCAACACCCCAGGCAATAACGCCATTGAGCGCTTGGTTGAAAAAGAGTTTTGAACCACCCGTGTAAGTCCCGAGCTGCACGTGACCCCATTTGGATAAGAGCGTGTCGAAAGAGTAGTTTTGTGCGTTTGTCGCAAAAGTATTGTAGTTAAAGAACCTTTCGCTCACAACGGGAAGTTGGCCTGCGTCAAAGTAGAAGGCGAGAGCAGCACCAATGAAACCACCTTGCAGAGAGTTAAGTAAAAATGATTTAGCACTCTTCTCTTTTAGCGCATTAACGCCTGCAAAGACAAGGGTTCCGGCAATACAGCCAAAAAGAATCCGGAGAAAAGTGTGTTGTGAACTCAAGTTCCATTGAATGGCTAAACCTAATGATAAACCGACTAAAGCACCGCGGGTGTAAAGGTGGCTTTCTTTGTAAGCGGACTTGGTACGATCAAAGAAACCGTGGCTACCATCAAAACTTTCGATGATGACTTTGACTGTGGGGAAAACAAAGATCATGATTAAACTTAGACTTATGATCGGAGACGATTCAAAGAGCTGACGACTGAAGTTCCATTCACAGAGCATGCCTAAAAGCTGCAAGATCGCCATGAGCACGCCCGAGTAAACACGGCCATTATGGCGGCCTTTAAAAGCGTGATCGTGAATGGTATGCGCCGCAGGACCAATGCCTTTTATGGCATCGAGGAGCACACCCGTGATCATAAACACAAAAGCCCATAACATCCCCTGCGAGAAGACGGTTGTGACAACAGCAATGATAGCTTGTAAGATTCGTGGGAACTCGCTCATGTAAGTTCCACAACCTAAGTCAGCGATATAGGGAGCTAAGACAATCGCAAAAGATAAGTAAGCCAGTTTTTTATGAGCATTCTTGTCGAACAAAGCATGCTTATTAATGATGAAAGAAAAGCACTGGCAGATGAACTCCACAAAGAAAAAGAGGATGAGAAAACGGCTTGTGATAAGACCAATATTCTCTGATAAACTTTGGTGACTAATGAATTTTAATTGTACGAGTTCATTGAGAAAGGCCGTGTTTTGCATCATCAGCAAAAGTGAGATAAAACTTGGGACGAGTGCGAGGCCATAAAAAGTGAGTAAAGGCAAAGATTTTTTACTGGCTTTTAAATAGCAGGCACCGAAGTAGAGCGTCAATAATAAAATGGTCCCAAAGCCACCGGAATAGGGCAAATCAAGAAAAGAATCGGGCATTGACCATACAGCTGAAGTCGATATAAAAGTCAGGCTAATGCCGATGAGAGAGATATGAGTGAAAACTTCACGACGGCTTGGAAGTTTTGAACTCACTAAAATACTGATGAGAACGCTTAAACAAAAAGCTAAGGCTAAGGCTAAGATTGGATAAAAAGACCTTTCCAAAGCAGGGCTGTTAGAAATTGAGTAAACAATAAGGTTTAAACTTATGTATAAACTGATCGCAAGTGACTTATGGTATGTTTTTGCCTTGAGCATGGAAGGAGTTTTGAAAAATTGGGCAAAAATCAAAGCACAAATGAGAATAAGTAGAAGTGCGAGTTTTTGATCTTGGTTGATCTTTTCCAAGAAAGTCATTTTTGAACTTTGCAATTGGAACGCGAGTTGATCACTGACATGATTGGGACTGGTATTCTCGATCAAGAGTACGAGTTCGTTTATCTTACTTAAATTCTCGTGATCAAGAACCGTGCGTGAAGTACTGTCATTTAAGCTGATAACTTGAGTGTTTTTGTCGCCTTTGATTTCCACAGAATATTGCAACTTAGAGTTGAGTTGAAGGGGCGATAAATTTAATTCTAATATATCCATGCCCTGAAGATCAAAACCCTTGGCCCACACACCACAAATATCCCCTGGTCCGAGAGCAAATTTCAGTCTACTATCGTCTAAGAAAGAAATGGCTGAATTGATGTTTAAAGCACCGGACTCAGCGATTTGAAAACTTTGCTTCTTTTCTAATGCAGGGAAATTCCTTAAGTCAAAACTATAATTCAACTCTCCTGAAACAGTTGATTGTTTTGTGTTACTGACGAGCAAAACGATTTCGTTTAAGTTGCCAAGTAGATCCCACTGAATGAGAATATCTTGGCTCTCAGAACTCAAAGGAAAATGCTGAACACCCGCGTCTCCCTTGAGTTCTAAGTTGATTTGCAGATCCTTCGCTTTGGAAGGATCTGAAATTGTGAAGTGAAGTAAATCTTTTCGTTCAATATCTTTTAAGCGGTGCCAGTTACCGACAATAGCTAGATGTTTGAGCTTATAGTTTAATTTCGACCCCTCATTGGAGAAATGTGAGTGACCCTCAGCACCATTCATGTGAATGGTGCCCGAGTCAACAAGGTCGAGACCAAAGAGGCTAAAACAAAAAAGTAGGCTTAAAAAGAAATACTTCACAGGGGGTGCTTAGGAATAAATTTCGACTACGTTGCTATCTTCTTGAAGAAGTTGACGGAAAGTTGTCCATTTAGTCTTCAGACCACCATCGCGATAAGGGTTGTCGCTAGACGTATTGAGCTCGAGCTCTTTACCATTGAGAAGCACCTTTTTATCTGCCGACTTGTTGTATTTAAAGACGACGGGTTTGCCATCGATATCGAAGTTGAAATTGAGGCCATCAAAGTTCTCAGGAAGAACGGGATCGATCACAAAATCATCATAGAAACGACGAATGCCGAGAACGCGAGTAATCAGCACGTTCACGTAGATACCAGGTCCAGAAGAATAGATTCTCCAGCCACCCTTAGATTTAACTTTACCAGAGCGAAGATCTTCAACCGTTTCTTGAGCTTCATAACGGTCATTATAGTCCGCATCTGAAGATGAGAAGTAGCAGTTAGATTGACGGATTTCCGCCGAGTCAAAGCTATCCTGAATATTCACAGGATTCACAACTTCCATGGCCGTTAAGAGTTCTTCGGCTTTACCGAGCTTAGCCATGGCTTCCATGTAACGGAGGTGAGCATGGACATAGTGATTACCAATTTCACGACCTACAAAAGTTGCGGTTTCCGCACGTTGGAAAGATTTAGAAATACCACCCGTGTATTGCGGGGGAGGATCCATGAGGTGAACCCCATCTTTGAAGAGCAGTTTATCCTGAATCATTTGGTAGTGAGCTTCCGCTTGTTCAGGTTCAAAGATCTCTGAAATAATACCGCGAATCGCTGGGAGAAGACGGTACTTAACACCCGTTTTTGTGTCCGTTGGGTGAAGGAGAAGATCGACGTCGTCCTCAGAGTTAAAGAAAGCAAAACCTGCAGTGAGATCGTCTTTCACGAGGTAGTGATTGAAGTCCTTCTTCATTTGTCCACAAGTCGCTTTGAGTTCTGCTGCGAGTTCAGTTTTACCAGCTTTTTCACAAACAACTTGGTAACGCGTAAATGTTTGGTAAAGAAGTTCAACGGTCCAAACAGAAACGAGTTTATCTTTCATCTCTGGGTCGTGAGGCTGAAGTGAATCATTCCAGTCGCCATCGCCATAACTGATGAGCTTAGTATCACCGACAAAAGCATTGCGAATGTGATCGAGTTCTTTGTTGATGTGATCGAAGAGAGTTTCTTCTTTGTCAGTGAATTCGAAACCTTCAATATTTGTGTAAGGAATCTTTTCGTCGAGAATGGAAAGGTCGTTGGAGTATTCAACGTAATCACAAACCGCTTTCAAAGGCCATACAATGATGTCGCCGTGAGCGTGTGCCTGCTGAATATCAGAGAACTTGTCGAACATGAACCACTGAGGCCATTCGCCATTTTGCTCGTATTGGTGTTTGTAAACTTCGAGCACAACGCGTTTGACGGGCTCAGTCTTACCAAAGGCAAGAAGAAGTTCTACAGGACCCTGGCAAACGTCACGGCTACCCCATGCAGCGCCAGAATACTGTTCGAGACCGTAAGGTTTTGTGTAGTGGATCATGGCATTGTGCTGGAGCCATGGGATCACTTCACTGAGTTTAGATACTGAGTTGTTATCAAGCCCAGAGCATTTAGCGTTGTTATTGAGTGAACGCCAGTATGCATCGGCTTCAACTTTGAAGATCGACGTATCGAAATCAGCGGCGGTGTATTTTTTGGCGTTTGCATCAGCTTTTACGTCATCAGTGATTGTGCCCGTGAGGACAATTTCGAATTGGCTTGTTGCACTTGTTGTGATTGTCGCGTAAGGGTAGTTTTTGAACTCGCCATCGAGGAAGAGAACTTCGTCGCCAGAAAGTTTAGCATCTGCTTGTCCTTCTTTTACCGAGAGGTCAAAACGACTTTTTGGGTACTTATTTTTACCGAAGTAATCGTGGCCAGGGAAGAAAGTAAAGCGTTTGTCATCCACACGTCCCACAGTTTCATTAGCGTATTCATTCACACCCATGATGATGTTGTTCGTGATGATGAACTCGAGTTCTTTACCTGATTCAACTTCGATATTTGTCACGAGGACAGCGTCGGAAATAGCACATTGAGTTGTGACAATGATCGTTTCTTCGGCGCCTTTATAAATCCAGCGACAAGCGTTGAGGCTGATCTCAAAAGCAGAAGGCATGCGAAGTTGTTCGATTTTATCGCCATCTTTAACAAAGATTCGTTGACCCGAGGCACGTTGAAAATTAACCCAACCGCGGACAATGCCGATTGATTTGTTGAATGAAGTATTACCAAAAGTGACTTGTGAGTTAAAAACGCCCCCCATCCAACAAGTCGAAGCAATGGCTTCGTCAGAAGGGAAGAGGTCTTCACCTGAACGAACAATGTGACCGTGAGGACGGTCGCAGCTCAACTCTTTATTTTTGAGAACAACGTGTTTTGAATCATCACCATAAAAGAAAGCGGCTGTTTGACCATTGAGTTCTTCGAGGTTGCGTTTTTCGCCAGTGAAGTATTTTTCAAGATCAGCTTCAGTGAGGTCTTCAGTAGCAAAGAACTTAGCTTCGCCAAAGAGGTTATTGTAGCCACTCGCCTTGGCTTCAGGAAACTCAATCGCGGGAAGAGCTGCGAATTCATTTTTAGCGAGTTCTACTTTTTCGAGGTCAGCAGAAGAAGTCGTTGCTTCGTGATTGATTTCAAAGAAAGCGAAGAAAGTTTTTTCTGCAGAAGCACCAGCCGCAAGACTGACGCGCTTTGACTGAAGCACGTGGCAGGAGAACTCACCCTGACGACGAATACTGCGTAATGTTTCTTCTTTGAGAGCTGCGATTTCAGCATTCTCTTTGTATTGGTGGCCAAAGAAGTCAATACCATCAGTACTGAAGCCAGTGGCACCATCTAGAACACCTGACATAAGGAAAGGGAAGCCCGTGTGCTGTTTGAGGTTTTGGCGAGAGAAGAGAACGTAACCACTTTCTTTGTCACCGAGCACAGTGTGGTCAATGTAGTGAGAGACATAACCTTCGTTATTGAGGGGAGCGCCTTTAGCGGCAACACCGGCATCTTGTACATAGATGAAGTCAACTTCAGTATCAGCACCTTTGTTTTCTACGGAAGCTGTCCAGAACCAGGTGCCTGTATTTTCGGAAAGACGGAAAGTTAAGGAATAATCAATATTCTCAAATTGACCTTTTAAAACATAAGCTCTATCATCTGCGGAGATCGCAAATTTAGAATTTTTTGAGATCATGGGAGTCGAAATGATTTCGCCTGATTTAAAAACGCGAAGGTAGATATTGCTCACAGCTTCATCAAAAATACTACCCATGAAAAGGTTGACCATAACATTGTCGTTTTCAATGCTATAAGCTGTGCCGTCTTGGAGAATGCGGAAGTGCATTCCTGTGTTGTTGCGGAACTCGCTAAAACCTAGGGTGTGTTCGTACCTGTATTTGATATCTTTCATAATTTTCCTTAGTTAGTAATGTTTAAAAGGAACTACGAAAAGCTTTTGGCTTAGTTGACAAAAAGAGGTCAAATAATTAAACAAAAATATAGTTTTTTTTTAATAATCTTGCCCTAGATCTTGTTTTTAAAGCTTTATTTCTTTCTATTTAAATTAAGTAGAGATTTGGAGTTCATTATAAAGCATAAAAAAACTGAGATCTCCCTCATCGGGACAGATCTCAGTTGTCATGTACAAAATAGTTGAATAATTGAAGTTTATGTATTTTCTTCCTTAGCATCAAATTGTTCTTTGATGGCTAAGACTTCTTTCTTGCCAAGTGGATAAATGAAGCAGATGATTGCCGAGATCAGACAAAGCAAAATAGGCAAAACAATTTCCACAACTCTCATCCATAAAAGTGTGTGTGTAGATTGGCTCGCCAGTTTCTTGCTCGTTATTTCAAGCTCATCGTATAGATCCGTGCTATACTTGTGTGTTATACCTGTTTCAATACTAGAGAGCTTTGATAAAATCATTTCTTTATCTTTATGCTCACTTTCAAGCATATGAGTTTTGAATTTATCAATGGAGCTTTGAAGCTCTTTTAGTTGCTCTTCAGATGGGAAGTCGAACTTTTGAATTTCTCTTATGTTTTGTGTGATTGCTTCAGCTTTTTGAACTTGCGTTTCATCGAAATTAACTGAGCTAATTAAAAATCCTGTGATGATACTTGCAAAAGCTGTGCCTAGTTTGATGAACCACCAATAAATGGAGTAATAACTTCCTTGCTTGGTTTTTCCGGTCTTGACGGTGTTCTCGTCGCAAACATCACCGACCATTGCAGCTCCAAGGGTAAAAAAGAAAGACATACCAATAGAGAGAATGATGGTAGGAATCACAATGAGGTAAGGGTAGTCGGGATTATAGCAAACAATTTTAGTGAGTTGGGCAAGAATCATAATCATAATCGCAATAAATAGAGTAGACTTTTTGCCAAGTTTATGAGCAATCATATTTAAAGGGAACACGGCGAGTAAGCCAGTAAAACCCCACAGCATGCCGTTGAAACCTAAGAGCGCTCCTGCAGCTTCTTTATCCGCCGAGAAAATATAATAAATAGGGATGTAGTAACCCAATAAGCCCACGAAGTTGAAGCCCATAGCTAAACTAAAGACGATGAAGATAAGTTTAATGAAAGTCTTATTTTGCCAGGTGTTTTTGAATTCTTGAATGAAGCTGATCTTGAGTTCTTTCTTAGGTTCGATAACTTGTTTAGGTTCACGAAGTGTCTTATAGGACCAAAAAGATAAGGGGATGACGATTAAGGCAACTAAGAGCGACACGTAACGCATGCCATCAATTTCATTTCCTGTTCCTTTAAAAAACTCTAAGTTAGCCAAAAAGAATAACCACGGTGTGCCCATGGCAAATAAATTTCCCATGAAGCTTTTTGCAGAAAAGAGCTTGGTACGATCATCAGGGTCGTGGCTCAATTCCATTCCCAAGGCACCATGTGGGATTTCAAAGACTGTACAGGAAGTATAAAAAATGAGTAAAAAGACGAGGATGTAAGCGAGCTGGAACCACTGGTAGGCGCCTTCAGATGGAAACAATGCTTGGAATTCTTGGCTGCGCGGTACCCACCACATTAAAACAAAGCTAATGGAAACGGCCACGCCGCCATAGAGGATGAAGGGACGCCGGCGACCATTTTTTGATTTATGATTATCCGAAATATACCCCATGATTGGATCTGAAAAAGCATCCCATAAGCGTGGAATGAGCATAATAAAGCCCATGAGGATAGCACTTAGGCCTAGACTAATATTCCCCATGAGGCCCATGAGTTGTCCGGTGATATTGAAGAGGGCGATAGGCACAATGCCACCTGCACCATAAGCTAAAAGCTGGTCAAATTTTACGTGTTTACTCAATCTAGGTCCTGTGTGTTTTTCTTTAACTACGACAGGCTTTGATTTTTTTTGACAAGCTTTCAATAAATTATAAATAAAACTCGAGGGTAAAAAGTTAGATGTTGCTTCTGTTACCAATCTTGGATTAGACTTTAAATCTGCGGTTTTAAAGGTATTAGTTTACTTATGAATGATAATACGCGACTCACACTTCTAGAAAAGGTACGAAATAAACATGATGAGCAATCATGGGAAGATTTCGTCGATACTTATCGACCCTTTATCTACTCGGTATGTCGTCGTATGAACGTGGCCCATTACGAAGCCGAAGAACTCACACAAGATATTTTATTAAAACTTTGGGATAAGCTTCCCGAGTTTCAATATGAAAAGAACGGCCGCTTTCGTGCCTGGCTGTGCACGGTGACGGGAAATCAAGTGAAGAACTTTTTTCGGAGCCATCAGCGTCGCGAAGAGCGCAATAAAAAATATTTTGATCAGAGTATGAGTGACCCTGAGATTGAGAACATTACTGAAGAGAGTTGGAAGAAATACGCCGTTTTGAGAGCCATGGATAATATTCGTCCTCTCTTTTCCGAGAAAGTGATCAAGATTTTTGAGCTCTTACAGGAAGGCAGGAGACGTCCAGAAGTAGCTGAGTTAATGGATGTGAGCCCTAATCAAGTATCAGTTTACAAAGAACGTGTCTTGCGTCGCTTGACGGCTGAAATAAGGCGTTTGGATCAAGAGTGGGGTTAACTTTCTTTAATACTAAGTTGAATAGCTTGATCTTTCAACTCATCTAGAATTTCATTTAGGTTTGAACCCTTTATCATGCTTTTGTCAATAATGAGCTCTTTTAAATTGGGGAGAGTGTAGAGGAAATCAAAATTTTTAACTTTTGTAAAGGCGATATTCAAACTTTCCAAAGGCATTCCTTTAAGGACATGAAAGTGAATTCTTATGGGACTGTGAGATAAGTTCAAATGATTTAGCTTCATTTCTCTTACGGGTTCCCAACGGCGCATATTTTTGTTATGGGAAAGATCCATGTGATGCTTACCATTAATGATTTCAAATTTAATATCCACATCATCAATCTTGTTATTGAGCTTAATCATTTTCTGAATTATGGGGATTTGGCCTTCATAATCTGTAATTGCTAAAACTTGCTCCCTAAAGAAGCAATGCGCCTGATGAATTTCAATTTGATAGAGCTGGTCAAGAATTTTAACTATGTCAGTACTGTTCAACCTTTCGCTATCATTGGATTTTTTGTTCACAAAGTATTTAGCTATCCTTATGAGTTCATTATCTTTGTAAACTTCACCTTTGTTAAAGTACTCCAAGGCTTGATTGAACTGTTGTCTATAAAAGTGGATCCGTCCATAAAGCATATTTTTTTTCTTTACTTGTTTTTTACTTAAGCTCTTTGTAGGTATGGATTCTAATAATTCGATGGCAAGTTGACTCGAGTGAGCACTGATAAGTTGCGCCGCCTGCTGAAAGAAGTAGTCAGCCCCCAGTGCTGCAATTTTTTTGCGGCTGGATTTTTCAATGTCGTAGAGTTCCAAGGCATTTTCTGCACGATCACGTTCAATAGATGTTTGTGCTTCTTTTTCTTTAAGAGAGACGATGTAATAGAGTGATAAACAAGTGATGAGAATAAAACTAAAAAGAGTAAATAAAGTTAAGCTTTTATGCCTGACTAAAAATAACCACACATGCTTGTTGAGTGAAGCGCCTTCAGCTTGGGGAGCAAAGCCAGATAGGTAAGCTTTGATATCTGTGATAAGCTCTTCGCAATTTAGGTATCTATCTTTAGAGTTTGTCGCTTTTGCTTTTAAACAAATAGCTTCGAGACTTAGAGGGATTGTGGGGTCTACTTCTCGTGGTGGCCTTGCTGTTGCTGAAGGTTCTTCTTTTGTTAAGATTTTGTAGAGCAGGGCTCCTAATGAGTAGATATCTTGACATTCACTGGCTTCACCTCCTTGAGTCTGTTCAGGTGACATGAAACCATTTGTCCCAAGACTAATGGGATTCATTAACTGTCCCACTTCTTGCTCTAATATCGAGTCCTTGAGTATTTGTGCTGAACCCCAGTCACAAAGTAAAACTTCGCCGAAGTCACCTAAAAGGATGTTGTCGTCTTTAATATCCCGATGAATAGCCCCCATACTATGAGCGTAAGAGACGGCCTCACAGACTTTGAGGAAGATGCCCATCAAATCAAAGAGTGAGTTTGCCGAGTCCGCAAGCATGTGGCTCAGTTTTTTGTCAGAGCACAATTTCATTGTGAAGAAAGGCTTACCATCTTGACGATAACCTAAATTATAGACTTGAATGATGTTGGGGTGCTGTAAAGAGGCCGTGAGTCTTGCTTCTTCTAAGAAGCCATGGACTTGTTCTTTACTCAAATCTTCATTCGGAAGAGCGAGAGCGACGGTGCGACCACTACTTAAATCTAAAACTTTATAAATGTGTTTAGTGGCGCCTCGACCGACTTCATTCATTTCGGTATAACGATCTTCCTTGCTATCGCGTCCAAGAGCCACATCAAACAAGGCTGTAGAAGTCGATTCTAACTGCTGAAAATACTCTTCTTGATTCATTTTAGGTATTGCGATGCAAGATTGAGGGGGGATGGATTTCTTGCTCTTTAAAAGCTTTCATAATACGTAGGTTTAAATCAGTTTCAAAAGCCGCTTCATATTGTGTATCTAATACATAAGCTTTGATGCGTACACGGTAGGCCATGTAGTTTTCAATAATGACTTGTTTAACTAAGACGACTACCGGTTTAGGTAGGCAGACATAATGACTCGTGGAGGTGGCTTCATTGACAATTGTACAGGCTTGTTCTATATTCTGGTCGAGTCCAATATAAAAGTCAATGGTCATTTGCATTGAGAGTTCACCATAGTTACCACAAACCGTACTGTCACTTAGGAACTTATTATTGGGAATAGTTACTGTATCATCCGTAAGAGTTTGCATTCTGACTGACCTTAAACCGATGGCCGTTATGTCGCCGTATTGACCATCAAAAGTAATGCGATCGCCCACTTGGAAAGGTCGGTCAATCATGATCATTAAGCCCGCAATAAAGGAAGCAATAAGATCTTTGATCGCAAAGCCAAATGATACGGCAAGCGTACCCCCAATGATGCTCAGAAGTTGATCGTTAATACGGAAGCTTAATAAAAAAACACTAATAGCAACACCCACATAGATAAAAAACTGGGTGATTGTTTCAACCTTGTGGAAGAGCATGCGTTTCTGAGGGATTTGCAGACTAAAGCGTTCCACTAACCTGTGCATAATTCGTAAAATTATGATAGTCAGGATAATAAGTGTTATCGAAATGATAACTCCGCCAAGTCGGACAAATCGTGTTATTTTACTAAAGCTTAATTCACTGGCCTCATCAGCACTGGCTTCAATCGTCTTTTTAATGATTTCAGATGATTCATTAAGTGCTTGTGCGGGTTCTTTGATATCGGCCTTAGTAGCCTCGCTGGCTGGCTGAGAAGTATCTTGAGCTAAATTAGAATCAGGGATCTCTACTTGATTACCTTGCTCACTATCTGGAGGTGAAACTAGCTCAGGACTAGCGATTTGTTGTGGTGGATTAGCAGGCTCAGTTTGAGTTTTCTCCTGACTCAAAAGAAGAGAGGGGGCTAGTAAGAAAAGAAATGTAAGTAAAATAAGGCGCATAGTCATCACTTAGATAATAGGTGTTGTCGTTGAAGGATGATCATCACAGGTCGAAACCAGCGTGTGGCAATTTTGTAGAAACCATCGTGTTCCTTGATAAAGCCATGAGTGAGCAAGAGATGAAGACTATCGTCAACTAAAGAGCTTTTCTCAGCTGCACAATCTTTTAGATCGGCACGATTCGTCTTAGCCATTTGGACAATAGTTCTTAGGATAAAGTAACTTAAAGCAGGCATGGATTCGAGTTCAGCTAGTGAGGGAGGGTTAAACAATCTGACTTCTAAAACATCTCCTTGTTTCCCTTCATAAAGTGAGAGGTTGAAGCAGTAGAGTGCAACACTCGGATTCCCTTCAGAGTAATCCCTAAGTATACGGTAGTAACTTAAGTCTTTTTTACGTCGACCATCTATTTGAGGGCTATCTAAATGTCGTGGAATCACCAAGCCCTGAAACGAGATTTTCATGCCGAGATTTTTAATACGTGATGAAATCATCATTTGCAATTGGGGCATATCCCACTTTGGAAGTTTAGTCACAGATTCAAAGAGAATTTTTTTTGCGCGAATTCTTTTCAAAACCTGCCAAGATTCATTATTTATTGAAACGTACCAAGTCATAGAGTCTTGTTCAGTTCGCACCAGATCGATAAAGCGATCGACTATTTCGAAACCGCCAATAGTAGCCTTGAAAATATGGTGAAAGTCATCAATGAGTACAGTAGTACTTTGGAAATCATCCTTTTTACTTTCCTTGACAATTTCTTGCATTCTCTCGATGAAGGATTCGGCATTGGTGTGATCACAAGTGTGGAAGATTAACTTGGTGTTTTCCTTAAGAGATTTTTCTAATCGCTTTAAAAAAGTTGTTTTCCCTAAACCTTTTTCACCAGTGATTAAATGCATTCCGGTTCGATTTTCATGCTTTATAATTTGATCTAATTCTTGAGCCGCATAGTCATTAACGAGTATGTCTGAATCAGCGGGTATGTACCGCTCTTCATCGATAAGCTTTAAACCTTCGGCATTATCATCTTCGGGTCGAATCGCTTTTAAAGTGAGGAAAGATGCCATCATGGGCCGGAAGATTTCAAAGTTAGAAAGTGTAATTAGAATCCATTGGAGTGTTCCTTTTAAAAAGAAATAAATACCACCTAAAAGCGCAGTAAAGATCTTGTATACTTCTCTGTTACTGAAGCCCTTTATTTTCTTTAAGTTTGATGTTTCATTACTGATCTCATCAATCATCTGTAAAATATTGGTTTTCCAGATTTTTAAGATGTGATAAGATGCGGCAATAAATAAAGCAACGAGTAACCAGTACATCCAAGATTGAATCATCCAACAGCCTTCTAAAAAAAGCAGTGAGATTCGTTTGAATACATAGATCAGAGCTAGAAAACCAACAATAATTTTGAGTGTCTTTTGACGCAACTCAGGTTTATCTACTTGGTTAAAAGTATAGTTGCGTCGAGATGCTAGAGAGTTACAAATATTGATAACGAGGTTGGCCGCTACATAAACGTAACAAATCTTTATATATATTTTAATGTCGGGGTAAGTAAATAAGGTATAGATCGGAGTTGCTATGATATAAACCATCAAAACCTTTTTAAGGGCTGGGCTCAGTTGAAGTGAATACCAAAGCCATGTGGAGGGACGTTTATTCTCTCTTTTTTGAAGCCATTTAAACCAAGAATTAAAAAGGTAGAGTAAAAAGAGTGATTTGAATATAACTGCGAGTAGGGGTATCGGGGAGGTGCTGAAATCCTGCCAAGATTTTTGAAAGCGCTTATTCAAAGTTAAATAATAAAATCTAAGCTCAGTGAGGACTTCACTCATTTCACCTTTTAGCCTTGTTATTGAGTCGGCGTTAAAGTTATCAAGAGAGTTTTTGTTAACTGATGTCGTATTTTTAAAACAAAAATCACGGCTGGATTGAGCTTGATCCAATGCCGTGGCTAAATTGAAAAAAATCTCTCTGTATTTTAAGTTTTTCTGACTAAAGTCCACATCGTTTTGTGATGCTTCTTTCTTGTCTATTTTATAGGATAGATGAATTTGTTTCGATAATTTTAAAATCTCTGTGATGGACTCCTCAATTTTGGGCAGTGTTTTTTTAGTAACTTTTCTAGAAGTGTCATTAATGAGGTTGAGTTTTTCTAAAGCCTCGATTTGATTATTGAGTTCGCTCGTTACTTTCTTTAATTGAGTTGCTTGGTTATGGTAGAGCTCCAGTTGACTTCGCTTTAGCGGAGCGGGCTCTTTCTCTGGCGCAGGAGTTTGCATGGGGGAAGTTTCTGTTGTTGCTGCAGGAGCTTGTACAGCTGGCGTTTGAGCCGGCGCAGATTCTACTGAAGACGAAGGGCTTTGTGGGTTCTCCTCTTCACTTGTACTGGGTAGGGTGCTTTGGGCAAGAGTCATGTAACTCAAGAAAAAGGTAAGCAAACTAAAATATATTTTCACATCAACTCCTATTGCTGTTCAACCGCACAATAATGGGCTGACGGAATAATTCTAAATTTTCTTTGAGGCTTTGTTTAAAAAACAATTCAATTACCTGAAAATAAAGAGCAGGCGGGATTGTCATCTTCTGGGAAGTAGGGATAATCAATTTTTTTGAGCTGAGCTTCAATCAGTGAACTATCAGGATGCTGAATTCCCAATAAAACACGACCATGAGCAGAGGCATGATTCCGATAATGGAATAAGGTGATATTAAATTCTGAGCCGAGGTCATTTAAAAACTTGAGTAGGGCACCGGGCTTTTCGGGGAATTGCACACGATAAAAATGTTCGTCTTTTACAGCTGATTGACCTCCAAGCATATGACGGAGGTGAAGTTTCGCAATTTCGTTATGACTAAGATCCAGGTGATCGATATGCGATTGCTGCAAATTATTTATGATAGATAAACGACTCTTGTCGCCATCCTTTAATTCAATCCCCACAAAGATCTGTGCTTGGTCTGGATTGTTATAGCGATAATTGAATTCGGTAATACTTGATCCGTCAAGCAATTGACAGAAATGGCGAAAACTCCCTTTTTTTTCCGGGATGGAAATAGCGAAGAGAGCTTCTTTCTCTGCACCGAGTTCAGTTCTCTCGGAGATGTGTCGGAGCCGTCCAAAGCTAGTGTTCGCTCCACTGATGATTGTCGTGATACGTTTATTCTGAAGTTTATTTTCTTTGATGTACTTTACCACACCTGCAAGTGCGGTGGCACCTGCGGGTTCCGCAACGACGCGCGTTTCTTCAAATATG
Source organism: Lentisphaera araneosa HTCC2155 (assembly GCF_000170755.1). Classification (NCBI taxonomy): domain Bacteria; kingdom Pseudomonadati; phylum Lentisphaerota; class Lentisphaeria; order Lentisphaerales; family Lentisphaeraceae; genus Lentisphaera; species Lentisphaera araneosa. Next base: position 334,756 of record NZ_ABCK01000001.1, on the reverse strand, counting down.
CTTTTGACCGCTGCGCAGATTTCATCAGTGCTTACAGTGATGGCTTCGTCGACATTATCCTTGAGTGCCTTAAAAGTATTCTCACCAATTTTCCCAACTGCAATGCCATCAGCAAAAATGCCCACTTCAGCTAATTGTGTGGGCTCACCCAATTGAAAAGCTTCTTTAAAGCAAGCCGAATCTTCGCATTCAACCGTGATGATTTTGGTGTTTGGACTGAGGTATTTTGCGAAGTTCGCAACGCCAGCGGCAATACCCCCCCCACCGACGGGAACGAAGATATAATCGGGTTCCTCATTAAGTTGCTTAAGAATTTCGACGCCAATGGTACCTTGGCCAGCGATCACATCCCAGTCATCGTAGGGGTGGATGAAAGTGAGGCCACGTTCTTTTTCTATTTCGAAGGCGCGCTGACAAGCTTGATCAAAGTTATCGCCATGAAGAATCACTTCAGCATTTTTTTCCACAACTGAATCAACTTTAATTTGAGGAGTCGTCGTGGGCATCACAATAGTCGCGGGAATATGCAGATGATTTGCGGCTTGCGCAACGCCTTGAGCATGGTTGCCAGCCGAAGCTGCGATAACCCCACGTTGTAATGAATTCTGATCAAGTTTTCTCATCTTATTATAAGCACCACGGATCTTAAAGGAAAAGACGGATTGCAGGTCTTCGCGTTTAAGGTAAATTTCGTTTTTGAGCTTTGTTGAGAGTTTAAGTGCTTTGTTGAGAGGAGTTTCTATTGCCAGATCGTAAATTTTTGCCGAGAGGATTTCTTTGATTAACTGAGAGGATTCCATGGTGCTTTTTTGACTTTGTAAATGCATAAACAGTTCCTTCTTTGTCAGAGTGGATAATTTATGAATATTTGTTAATAAAACTTCTTTATAAAGAATAGAAGTCATGTTACTGTCTGCGCAATCATTTAATTAAAATTTTATATATTTTGCAGGATTTTTTAATATGTCAGATAATAAGACAAGTATTTTAGAAATTGAAAGTGCAGTTGTACGCTTCGTTGGCGATTCCGGTGATGGCATGCAATTGACCGGTAATCAATTTACCGATACATCAGCGGTTTCTGGTAACGATGTGGTAACATTCCCAGATTTCCCTGCGGAGATTCGCGCTCCTGCTGGTACAGTAGGCGGTGTTTCTGGTTTTCAGGTTAACTTCAGTTCGAACCCTGTTACATCACATGGTGATGCTCCAGATGCTCTCGTAGCTATGAACCCAGCAGCGCTCATTACAAATGTGAAGGATCTTAAACACGGTGGCCTTTTGGTCGTTAACTCAGATTCTTTTGGCGCAATTGACTTACGCAAAGCTGGTATCGAGCACAATCCTTTCGAAAACGATACCGTGCTCCACGAAACTTATCAGGTCGTAGAAGTCGGCATGACAAAGTTAGTTCAGACAGCACTCGAAGAGATCGATTTAAAAGCATCTGAAAAAAAGCGCTGTAAAAACTTTTTTGCTCTAGGACTCATGTACTGGGTTTATGACCGTTCATTAGATTTCTCTAAAAACTGGATCAAAAAGAAGTTTGCTAAAAAGCCTATTTTAATTGAAGCCAATACAATTGCTCTCGAAGCAGGTTATGCCTATGGCGAAACTATTGAGCTCTTCAATAATCGTTACACCATTAAAAGTAATGACATGCCTTCTGGTACATACCGTCAGGTTACGGGTAATAGTGCTTTAGCTTATGGTTTAACGACGGCAACTTTCTCAAGTGATTTAAAACTTGTTTACGGTTCTTACCCCATCACTCCAGCTTCCGATATTTTACACGAGCTCGCAAAGCTCAAGCACTATGATGTGCGTACAGTTCAGGCCGAAGACGAAATCGCTTCAATTGGTGTGGCTCTCGGAGCCTCTTATGCAGGTTCCTTAGGTGTGACAGCCACTTCTGGTCCTGGTTTATGTTTAAAAACAGAATTCCTCGGTCTTGCAGCAATGGTTGAGCTTCCTTTAGTTCTGGTCAATGTTCAGCGCGGTGGTCCTTCTACAGGTCTTCCAACTAAAACTGAACAATCAGATCTGATGCTTGCTATGTATGGTCATAATGGTGAAATCTCTGTCCCTGTCATTGCGCCAAAATCTCCTGTAGATTGTTTCTATACCGCTCGCGAAGCTGTAAGAATTGCCGTTGAGTACATGACACCAGTTATCGTTCTTTCTGACGGATTTGTGGCTAACAGTTCTGACCTCTGGAGAGTTCCAGATATTAAATCACTTGATAAAGTTGATGTGGAGTTTTATGAAGGTGATGCGGAAGGTTACGAAGTCTTTGCTCGCGATGAGAAAGGCGCACGTAAATGGGTTGTTCCTGGTACACCGGACCTTCAACATACACTCACAGGTCTCGAGCACAACACACTCGGTGATATTTCCTATGATGGTGAAAACCACCAAAAGATGACTTTAGAGCGTGCAGAAAAAATTAAAAATATTGCCAAATCCTTACCTTCACTTGAAGTTATGGGTCCCGATTCAGGCGACGTACTCGTTATCGGCTGGGGTGGTACTTATGGTAGTATTTGTGCTGCAGTTAAAGAGTTGCGTAAAACGCACAAAACTCTTTCCTATACACATTTAACACATTTGAATCCCCTTCATAACGATCTAGAGGCACTCATATCTCGCTTCAAGAAAGTTGTAGTCGTGGAAATTAACCTAGGTCAACTTCATAAAGTCATTCGTTCAGAATTTGCGATTGACGCAGAATTGATTTGTAAGATCGAAGGTAAACCCTTCCTCGTTTCCGAACTTGTTAACAGTATCAGTGAGTACCTTTAATTATGTCTGAGAAAAAATACACGAAAAAAGATTTCACATCCGATAAGCTCGTTAAGTGGTGCCCAGGTTGTGGCGACTATGCAATCCTAGCAGCTGTACAGAAAACGATGGCTGACATCGGTCGCCCTAAAGAGCAGCAAGTCGTTATCTCTGGTATCGGTTGCTCTAGTCGTTTCCCCATTTATATGGATACTCATGGTTTCCATACAATCCACGGTCGTGCACCGTCTGTAGCGACAGGTGTTAAAGTAGCTAATCCGGATCTAGATATCTGGTTAGTAACTGGTGATGGCGATGGTTTATCAATTGGTGGTAACCACCTCTTGCACGCTATCCGCCGTAACGTCAATATGGTTGTGCTTCTCTTTAATAATAAGGTTTATGGTTTAACTAAGGGTCAGTACTCGCCAACTTCTGAAGTTGATACAGTAACTAAGTCAACTCCTTACGGTTCTATTGACGAGCCAATTAACCCCTTGTCTTTTGCTCTAAGTGCTGGCGCTACTTTTGTAGCTCGTACTTACGACACAAACCCTAAGCACATGCAGCACGTCTTCTCTGAAGCTCGTAAGCACCGCGGCTTATCTTTCATCGAGATTTACCAGAACTGCGTTATCTTCAACGATGGTGCCCACGATAATGTTCTCGAAAGAACAATTCGTAGTGAGCGCTTAGTTGAGCTCATGAATGGTGAGAAACTCATCTTTGGTAAAGAGAAAGATAAATGTCTTGTTTTCGAAGGCCTCGAACTCACAGTTAAAAACGTAGCTGATGTTAATGAAGATGATATCGTGACTCACGAAACAGCTCAAGCTTCACCTACTTACGCTAAAATTTTAGCTGACCTTCAAGGTGCTGAAGTACCATCTCCAATTGGTATCTTCCGTCAGGTTGAACGTCCAGTCTACAACGATGCGGTTATTCAGCAGACTGAAGATGTGAAAGAAAAGTATGGTATGGGTGACTTGCAGAACCTCCTCAATGGCAATGCCTCTTGGGAAGTAAAAAGTGATGCACATCCAATCGAAGAAGAATTTACGACTTTCACTCCCTAAGTCTACTTTCTACAATTAAAAAAGGCCTCCTCGTGAGGCCTTTTTTGTTTCTGAGCCAACAAGACTAAACGCGATGAACGCAAAGTTTTATAAAAATGCTCAAACTCACTTCACTGATGCGCTAAAAGTGTTAAGCTAAGCGAAATAAAATTTAAACCTGAGACTCTTATGAAATACGACTTCTTTTTGATTTCCCCTTTTAATGATTCGGCTTCGGCAAAATCTGCTGTTGAATACTTCTTTCAATCCGAGAAAATGGATTACTCTATAGCAGAAGAAAAGAACCACGATTATTACAACTGCTTTATCTATCACCTCGAGCTCGAAGACGCACAGGTACAAGTGATTAAAGAGCGTTTAATTAGTAAGCTCCAAGCCAACTCAAAATCTGATGGTGTAATATTGCCGATGGATTACTTCAAGGATAATACGGGCTTCATAGCTTTTGATATGGATTCCACTCTCATTGAATGTGAGTGCATCGATGAATTGGCCGTCAAAGCTGGTGTCGGTGACCAAGTGAAAGCAGTTACTGCTGCAGCAATGCGTGGTGAGTTAGATTTCTCTGGAAGTTTTGTGAAACGCTTAGCTCTTCTAGATGGCTTGAAATTAGAAGCCCTCGATGAACTTAAAGAAGAATTACCACTGATGCCGGGCATGGAGAGCCTCGTCACAAAACTCGTGCAGAGTGAATGGAAAACGGCAGTATTCTCTGGTGGTTTTACTTATTTCGCGGATTCACTCCAAGAGCGCTTTGGTTTTGATTACGTACGTGCCAACGTTTTAGAATGTGGCGAAGAAGCCCTCACAGGTAAACACATCGGCGGAATCGTCGATAGTCAAGTAAAGAAAGAAAGCCTTTTAGAACTGGCTGGAAAAGAGGGCGTTGATCCCGCTTTCACAGTAGCGGTAGGTGACGGAGCCAATGATTTACCCATGATCCATGCATCTGGGCAGGGCTTTGCGTTCCACGCAAAACCAATTGTTTGTGCAGAAGCACCAAATTCAGTGAAAAATTGTGATCTTTCTGCCTTAGAGTTCATTTTAAATCTCTAATTTACTTTGCCTCGCCGGCAATAAAGTTTAGCGTATAACGTTTTAAAAAGAAAAGTTTTGGAATTTTATGCGCGTACTTTTATTAATTATTTTCACTTTCTCGCTCTTTGCACAAGAAGAAGAAAAAACTGTAAGTCATTACCAAGAGGCAATGGCTTTTAAATCTTCCTGGGTTTTATATAAAAATGCACCCGACAACTATGCCTCCTACCGAGCCTTTCTTAAGAGTGCGGAAAAACTAGAGGATTCTGAGTTAAAAGCAGGTGCCTATGCTTATGCGGCCTTAGGTGCGTACCTTCAGGGGAAAGTTGAATACGGCACTCGCACCTACAATTCCTTAAATGAACTCGGCCAAAATATTGGTGATAGTAAATGGTTAAATTTTTGTAGCGTCGATCAATTTGGTGATGAATGTTCCGTTTGCGAAGGTTCAGCTAAAAATAGTAGAGCTTGTAAAAAATGTAATGGGACAAAAACTTGTCGCAATGCCGAATGCCGTAAGGGACAAATTATTAAGTTAGAAAAAATTGACGGTAATTTTGAAGAAGTCAGCACGGATTGCCCAGTCTGTGAAGCCACGGGCTTTTGCCAAACTTGCGGAGGAAGTGGCATCTATAAAATCCCTTGTAATATATGCCGTAGCTTTGGTTATCTACTCAATAAAATGAAAGTGCGAGAGCAGTTCAAATCCGGCTTGATGGGGATGAACGCTCTAGTGGATGCCCACCTCGTAGAAGGTTTTGAAAAAGATCAATTGGCCAAAGGGAAAATCAAACGTGGCGATCGTTATTACACGGCAGCAGAAATTGAGAAAATGGATACAGCTGCACGCTTGAAAAATGAACGTACAAGTCAAGTTCAACGTCGTCGAGAAGAGCAAAAACGCGAGCAAGAGTTGCGAGCTAAGATGGATAAGAAGTTTAAGTCCCTTGAAGATGATTCGGTACTCGCTCCAGAAAAAGCCAAAAAAGTTATTGAGAATGATTTTTCGAATGTTGCTGATCCAGTTAAAAAGAGGTATATAAATACCTACCTCAAGCAAGCTGACCTAATGATAAAAGCCAAAGAAGCTGAAAATAAAGGTCTCGAATTAGAAGCGATAAAATGGTTAAAAGAAGCACAAAAACTACGTGATCATGAAGCCATAAAAGAAAAGATTAAGAAATTGAAATTGGAGAGCATTGGACTGTGAAAAATCTAAAAACACTCAATTTCTTTGTCCGCAATATCAAGATCCTCAGCTTTTTAGTCTTCTTTATTGGACTCTTAATTTCTGGACTCGAGATCGCAGATTATATCAGTAAACTCAAAGTCAGTTCTTACGCACCGAGCCATACGCTTGGTAATGAGAGTGAAAAACTTCACACTGAACTCAAGCGAGTCAAATCAAACCTCAATGGTTTGATGCTGCAGTTTGGCGAAGAAGCTCCTAGCTTTCGAAAAGAGAAACTCTATAAATCCTACCGCAATTTAATGGAGCTAGAGGATCTAGGTCAGGAACTCAGTCAAATTGAATCCGATATAAATGGACATAAAGAACTTCTCATGAAGACGCTGAATAAAGATTTAGAGGAGATGTTATCGAGAATTGCCACTGTCATTAAAATGTATAAAGAAGAGGGCCTCATTGAAGATCAAGAGCAAGAAATTCAAGCCAGTGATTTTGAGCCAGTCTATGGCCCCAAAGCCTTGGAGAACCTAGCAAATATCCAAACTAAGTTAGATGAAAACTATACTTATGTAGAAGAGTTAGGGGCTCAAATGGACAAAGCGGAGAATAGGGAGCTCGCTCATTCTTACCTCAAAAAGCTCATTGTGCTCAAAAACTTTGTGGGTTCACATAAGAAGACGGTCGATGTTAAAGAGACGGATTTAAAAATCAAAGTTCTTCAAGTTCAAAACGATCTTGTTCAAATGAAAAATGAATTGCGTTTAAACCTCACAAGCCACTGGGCCATCGAAGATCAGCTAGAAAAAGTTAAAGAACTTTTGAGCTTAGAATTCAACAAGGCAGAACAATCCAACAAAGTGCTTAAAAATTTGAGCTTTCGTTACTTAAAAGGGGTGCTAATGTTGCTCGTTTTTAGTTTCATGCTTCCCTTTGCTATGATGCTAGGAGCGGATTACATGAGATTAAAAATTGGAGAAAGCTCGAATGGAGCCTAGTGGGCAAGCCCTAGAACCTAAACAAAAAGAATTGATCCTATCGGCCTTAGATAGGGTAATAAAGAAAGAAACGAGCCTCAGCCTCATGAAAGGTGGCTTTAAACTCTTTTCCCGTGATAAACAATTATTTGCGAAGTACGCATTTGGTGTGACTATTTGCTTATTGGCATCAGTCTCTCTCTGTGTGGCTTTCTATTTTGTCTTTCAGGCTTTTGGGCGTGAGCCACTGGAAGCCATGGTACAAGGTCAAGTTAATTGGCCTAATTGGTTGAAATGGTTGAGCACGCCCGAACAATGGATTCGCGATTTTAGCGGACTCATTATTCTCGGTGTAACCTACCTTATTATTGTGTATTTAGCTGTGCGTATAGCCTTCTTATTTATGATTTACTGGACCGATGAGATGATTGCTTCAGTAATGAAAATCAGCCGGAATCGTCCCAATACTCCCTTCAGTATGACTTGGTTATTGCGCTTATTGAAAACGGGTATGCGCCTCACTCTCAGAACCCTTGGTGTAACTCTGCTCTTTTTTGCTTTGGGTTGGATCCCTTTTATTGGTTACCCAATCTTTCTTTTGGGGGTAGCCTGGAGCTCAGGAAAAGATATTATTGCCACCGTTGTTATGGTTTATGCGGAAGAAGAAATAGAAGTTCCTGACCTATGTCAGATGCCCTTTAAAGATTCCGCGCGTTTAGGCTGGCTATTCTGCATCGTGTATTCAATTCCTTTAATCGGCATTTTATTTATGCCTTTACTCTATATGTTAAAGGTCTGTGCTTTTACTTTCGCAGTAGAATGCGAAATGCGCAATTTAGTGGGAGTCAATGAACAAGGTGATAAACTCCTCACGTAAAATATCTTTTTGGAGTCGGAAATAATTTGGGAGTGATTCATGGCGAAAACTAAAAATAATATTTTTTCAGTCATCTTTCTCACTATATTTGGCATGCCATTTTTTGCCGCGGGTGCCTTTGTCATTTTTATGGCGTTAAAACCCCTTTACCACAATCATTTAGCGAGTGAATGGAAAGAAGTTCCCGCTACTCTGACTGAAGTCAGTTTAGATGGCCGTGGTGACTCAGTAAAACTTATCGCAAAATACAATTACACTTATGAAGGCAAAAACTACTCTTCCGGTCAAGTGGCCTTCAATATGATGACTGGCAATGTCTCACGCTATCACCAAAATTTTCATGACAAGCTCAATAAAGCTAAATCCAATAATGAATCAGTGCCTTGTTATGTAAATCCTTCCAATCCTAAAGAAGTCATTTTAGATCGCAAAAACCGCACTAGAATGCTCGTCTTTATGATTCCTTTCGGCTCAGTATTTGTTCTTGTAGGTGGCGGCTTGATGTGTTCAGGGCTTTTTTCTAGCAAGGCCAGAAAGAAAGAGAAGGTCTTACAAGAAAAAGCTCCAGATGAGCCATGGAAATGGAACAAAGATTGGCAGGACTCAGTTATTTTGGCAAAGACCTCAAAAGGCGTTTGGGGCTTGTTTGGCATCGCGGTTTTTCTCAATTTATTTATGGTTCCCTTTTGGGCGGGGGTATTAAACTCAGATAAAAAAGTCCCCATTTTTGCTTATGGAATCATCGGACTCTTTCAGCTCATTGCCTTTGGTTTAGTGGGAACCTTTATCTATCACTTCATTAGAAGTAAAAAGTATGGCAAGGTGAATTTCCATATGGAGACTTTTCCTGCTGTTATCGGAGGTCAATGCAAAGGCGTCATTAAAGTGCCCGTTGAAGTCCAAGCCATGGATGGTTTTAAACTCACACTCAAGAATATTCATCAATACCGCACGGGCTCAGGCAAGAATTCCACGACGCATCGAGATGTGCTCTGGGAAGATAGCAAAATTATTAAAGCCCAGCATGGCAGTAACTTTAATACAGAAATTGAAGTGGAATTCGATATTCCTAGTGGCGGAAAAATATCTCAATCCACAGGAGATAGCAAGTACTGGGTACTCACTGCAGTCGCTGAAACTCCAGGTGTTGATTTTAAAGAAGAATTTCGGGTTCCCGTTTTTGTCACCGAGGACTCACAAAATAAACCTATTGAAGAATTTGAAGAGAAGAAATTAGTCGAATCGGGGTACGATTTAGAAGGCGCTTTGCCGCGCTACAAAATACACATGCAGAAGGTTGGGCAGGGTTTGCTGATCATTGTGCCGAGAATGCGTCGAATTAGCACCTCTCTGATCACCTTTATCGTAACTTGCGGCATTGGAGTCGGCATTGGCTTTGCCATAAGCCATAAAGAGTACTTCGTCACCTTTGTTGTGGGCATCTTCTTTTTGGTCTTTTTCGCCATCTTCTATTCAGCGACTTTCATCAAAAGAGAATTCGCCCTCAAAGGCGAGAACTTAATTGTAAAACAAACACACCCCTTGGGAACGAAAGTGGTCGAATGTCAACGAGATGATGCCAAGTTTGATATCAGCTGGAGTGCCAAAACAAATGATAAGACCACGTCTTGGAATTTATCCTTAAAAGTCAATGGCAAGAAAATCACCCTCGTCAGCAACTGCAAAGATAAAGAACTCCTCGTCGCACTCAAACACAAACTCCTCAACCACGGCAAAGCTCCAGATGCACTTGAAGAAACAGATTAAATTAAAACCCATTTTCAAATGAGCTAAATCAGCTAGTTCGCAGCTATTTTTCTTGTAGAAATCTTCACGACCATAGTAAACAAACTGCCCCATAAATCATTTCTTAGGATCCTGTGATCATTTTTCTGATCTAGTGTAATAGTAGCCTCTACTTTAAAAAGCATTTCATTTAGTGCCTATATTGGTGCTAAAGTTTGTTGGGTATCTGTAGATATTTATGGATCGCCAAGGTCCAGTTTGGCATTTGCGGAAAAGAAAATCAACTCACTGAAAGACCGTTCACGTAGTTATTATGGATCGCGTAGCACAAGCTGCGCTTAAAGAAATTGTTCTGGGAGCGCAGGCGGCTCGCCTGCAATTGTGGACAAAACTTCATCCACAGATTTCACTGATTGACTCAGATAATTAATAGTTGGAGCGCAGCGACCACCACTCTGGGTACGCCAAGCACCAGCTTGGCATATTTACACCTACTTTTCTATAGTGTTTTTATACCACTCAGCGACCTTCTCGTTTCCAGAAATAAAACCTTGCTCAACTAGAAAATTATCTGCGGCCACAAGTGTTTTGATGAAGTATTGCTTGCCGCCTTTTTGGATATTGAAAAATCCGTGTTTTTGTCCAGGGTAGATGATCACTTCACAGGTGTTATTATTTTTCTTCATTGTGTCACCATAGAGCCGAGTTTTTTCAGCACTGGTATGTTTATCTCTATCTCCCATGAGCACAAGTGTGGGTGGCTGTTTACCATTAAGGTTGTGCAGTGGTGAGAATGTTTTCCAGTAGTTTTTAACGCGTGAATCTTTTTCATTATTGCCATAGCCTCCGGGACCGTTATCAAATACGGGGTTGAAGAGTAATAGGGCACTTGGTGTGGAGGAAATACTTAGATCATCTTCTTTGTTATTCCATTCTTTGAGTGTGGCCGTTGCGGCGGCAATATGGCCGCCTGCGGAACCACCACCGACAATAAGTTTCTTGGGATCAATACCCAACTGTTTTGCATTGACCTTTAAGTGACGAACAGTGGACTTGGCATCCTGTACACATTGCCAGGGCTCAGTTTTGTAGAAACTCGTTGTTCGGTAAGTTGCGCAAATCGCAAGCAGGCCCCGGGAAGAATAGTATTTAGCTTGCGGGTAAAATTGTGTGGCATTGAAGCCGGACCAACCGCCCCCAAAAAAGAAAACCACTGTGGGACGGGAATCCGTTTTTTTGAATTTTTCGGGATAAAAATAATGAAATTCTAAAGGACGATCGCGTTGAGGAACTTTTTTCCATTTTACAATTTCATCTGGCTTGAGTTCGGGTGCCTTGTCCTTGGCATTGACGAAGCTGGGGAAAAGTAAAAAACTGAAAATGAGACTTAATGCTAGCTTATGCACTTTTTATCCTTTTATTAAAACTATACAGAGTGAAACTCACTTATTGGATGGTTTTTTCAAAAGCTTTAATATGTGGCAGGTAGCTATGGTACGCCAAGCACTAGCTTGGCTATTGCGGACTTTAAAAACAAAAAATGATACTGACAATAAGAGAACAATAATTTTTGCTCAGCTGGTGCTTGGCGTAGCCACGTACTCCAGCTTTATTGCGGTTCATGAAGTAGAGCGTTATAGAGATTGCCTTTGTGGATGAGTCTCACACTGCCATCGGCAAAGCCGGCGCTGTAGCGGTCAACGAGTTCGTGAGTATTTTCTGGTTCTAGGCTATTAGCCCACTGGGTTCCTATATGTGAATATCCGTTCGCTCCTAATTTCTTTTCGGCATGGTCATCGTCTTGTAGAAAGGTGAGAACTTCACTACTTTTTCCGAGTTGAGAAATAGAAATACTTTCTCCCCAGGTCGTTCCTAAGCCACTGAAACCAAAGCGACCACTTGTATTAGCAACGTTGTAGACATAGGACCTAGGGTTGCGGTCGCCATTTCTAACTATGTTATCTGCAGGGCATTTGAAAGGGCTTTTCTTGGTGAATTGAGGGTAATTAGTGCGATTTAGCTTAACGCCATCTTTTTCATTATCGGTCAATGAAACACTGAGGTAATCAAATAGGTCGTCATCCCAAATAATTAGACTAGAAGGATTACGCCGTTGAGGAATAAAATGTTGATCATTATCATCTAGATAATTGTAAAGGGCAAAATTAATTTGTTTAATTTGGCTTTTGCAGCTAGCGAGTTGGGCACTTTTTCGAGCTTTACTTAGCGAGGGAAGAAGTAAACTGGCAAGTATGCCGATGATGGCCACCACCACTAAAATCTCGATCAGAGAGAAATGTTTTTTACGAAAAGACATAAGGCGTTACTTTGATAAATATAATTGTTATATTAATAAATACAGAACAGAAAATAGACTTTTAACTAAAAAGTATGAAAAAAATAAATTACGACGTACAAAATAGCTGAGTCATTAAAATTTAATTTTAGGTCTTTTAAGTATAAACAAGCAAAATCCTGAATCCGTGAGCTACATTAAGTTAATCATCTTGGTCTATCACCTTCATTGACTTACAACTTTTTTCAAAAGACCTACGGGTATTCCTGCAAAAAGTTGTAAAGTTCTGAAATTAAAAAACCTACGAGATTATTCCAAAGCCAGCTCACGGATTCAGCAAAATCTTTAAATATTTACTCTAGTGTCATTTATTTTAGACTTTTCTTTTTTCTCAGCCTTAGTTTTTCTTCTTGCCTTGCTTTTTCTTCCCTTTTTTCTCTTTGCCAGCCTTTTGACTTTTAGCTTTCAAACCACCTTGAGTGCGATAAGAACCATCGGCATATTTCTCTCCAGCTTCGCCAAATTCTTGTCCTAGGTAACTCTGCTTAAGGCTCGCATCCCAAGTTTCAAAGATGCGACTAAATTGACTGAGGATTTCGGGTTTGGAAGCAGCAACATTATTTTCTTCTCCCACATCACTTAAACGATTAAATAGTCCCCATTCACCAAGTTTTAGGCCTGCATCTTCAGCATGACTTTGGGAAAAAGAGCCTTCGTAAACTCGCATGGCTTTAAATTTTTCCCCTAGGACGACTTGTGAACCATGACTTTGAAACATCAATGGCTCCCTACGTGTACTTTCATCCTCTATGAGAATAGGGACTAGACTTTGTCCATCCATTTTATAGGGTGATTGATAATCAATACCTGCAGCATCTAGGGCAGTTAGGAAGTAATCTGTGGTACAGGAGATGGCTGCAGTTTCACTTCCCTTGCGGACTTTTGCTGGCCATTCGATAATTCCCGGGACGCGAACCCCGCCATCAAAGAGGTGGCGCTTAGACGCACGAAAGGGACCAGAGCTACCGTGTGAAACCGGGCCATTATCAGAAGTGAAGCAGAGCACGGTATTATTCGCAACACCCAATTCTTGAAGTTTGCTGCGCAAACGCCCCACTTGTTTATCCATATCAGCGAGGTTGGAGTAGTATTGCCAGGCTTTGCCGACTATGGGTTCATAAGTTGATTGCCATTGAGGATTGCCAGTTACAGGTGCATGGGGCGTATTAAACCAGATGTAAGTGATAAAGGGAGTTTCATTTTGAACTGCCTTTTCTATAAAGGGAATAGCGCGGTCCATGATGATCCTTGAGGAATCACCAACGAGATTGTCTGTAACTCTGACTCCGTTATGGTAATAGGCGTTATCCGATTCGGCCGCTTCTTCACCATTGGGGCCATAGGGGTTGAAAGTCGGCACACAACTGTGAACCGCAAACCATTCATCCACACCATTTTCATGTGGAGGCGCCATGGGCATGCGAGCCCCTTTACCGAGTGTGGGATCATCGACCATTTGACCAAGGTGCCATTTACCGAAGTGACCCGTAGCGTAGCCATGTTTTTTTAAAACTTCTGGCAGGGTGATTTCCTCATCGCGAAGTGAGCCTTGGTTAGCTTCCCAGATGCCCGTTCTAAAGGGGTGGCGACCCGTATAGCAACTGAAGCGAGTAGGTGAGCAGACGGATGCCTGAGAATAGAAGCTCGTAAACAGCATGCCGTTTGCAGCCATCTCATTGAGGTTTGGTGTCTTGAGTTTGTCATTGTAGCCATAGGCTTCCAAATCGCCGTAGCCCATGTCATCAGCCATCATAAAAATGAAGTTGGGCTTTTGGTCTGCCCAACAGAGTCCAGCGCTCACAAAGAGTAAAATATAAAAGAAAAAATTCATCTGTATCCTAAAAGTTTTTTTAAGTATACATCTCTTGCAAAGCTGTTTGGATATGAGTTGATAAAGTTTCTTATCAATTTAGATCAGTAATACTGCAAGACCGCTGAGCTGCAAGAGGCAAGACTTGTAGCCCATGGGTATGCCAAGCACCAGCTTGGCAATTGCGGACAATAAAGTTTATAGATAGTTTTCAAGCTCACTGCGCTGCAAGACCGCTACGCTGAAAGACTATGGTACGCCAAGCACTAGCTTGGCAATTTTTATTCGCCCGTATGGTAATACCCAGCGTGGCAATTGTTGGCAAAGCCTCACCCACAGATTAACTCAGATAATTGTCCCTCGAGGACGATCTGCAGGCCGTTCTACAGTGAGCAAGGCGAATCATCTTCGATAGGAGCGATGTTATTTTTCCCTCTGTTCTTGTATGGCCTTAACTTCCTCGACGATATTGAGAGTCTTTTTCCATTGAGAATAAATCAAATCACTAAAGCTCTTGAGGTCTCCGCTGAAATCGAGGGCATCATCTTTGAGGAGGTGAAATTGTCGCATCATTTCTAAATAATCAAAGCGTTTCTCGCTATCAATAGTGATGGGGGGATAGCCCGCACGAATGATCGGGATATTCGCGAGTAAGCGAGCCATCCTACCATTGCCATCAAAAAAGGGATGAATACAAGTAAAAAGAATATGGAGTCGGCTATAGGCCTTGAGCATCTCTGGTAAATTCAAATCACGCGGGATTTGATTGAATTCATGCAACCATAGATTCATTAAATGTGGTGTCTTTTGTGGTGAGGGATAGAGGATGTATTCGCGGCCCCAGTAAGCACCATTATCTTCCTTTTTCCAAGCTCCTACGGGTTTATAGATGTCAAAAGCGGGATTGATCATCATTGCACGATGAACTAAAAATAAATCGTCTTCATCGAGCTGCTCACGATCATAAATTTGATAAATAGCCTCGATGGCTCGGGCATGTCCGGCAATCTCATCGTGCTCTCTCAGGGATTTACCTGAGATTGTTAGGCCCTCATTGAGAATGAAAGAAGTTTCTCCGAGGCTTAGGGTGTTGCCCTCAATTGAAGTTGAATCATGAGTCCATTCATCGCGAATTCGCTTCTTTAGAATCTCTGCTAAATCATTATCGAGGCCCCGAAGAAAATTAAGCGGTGAATTGACTTTGATATAAGCAGCAAGTAATGAGCGCAGAAGTTTGAGCATTTGTCGACTATCACTCAGCTTGGCTTTTTTGAGCAAGTCTTCGATTTGCTGATCTTCTAATTTAAAACTTATTTGCTGACTTAATTTTCCATTTTTCGGCTCATTATGTGGCTGGAGTTCTCCCTTTGAAAAATCATCAATAAGGGTATTAATGGCTTTTTGCTGAGAGGCCAATTGCCTAATGCTTTTATGCATGGCTTCACTAACTTTTAGGGAAAAACGTTTCATGGATTCATTCTTTTTTCTTTAAATTCATCCTAAATTAGTTCATGCACCTGTCTTTTTCCATTCTTTTTTAGTAAAAAAGAATGAATTCATTCTTTTTGTTGTGTTTAGAATGACTTCTTGAGCGTTAAAAGTTTTTAGAGTGACTATCATTTCCATTCTTTTTTTAATAGCTGATAGTATCATCTGAGACTATGTAGGTATTTAAGCCCTGTTTATCCGCCCGCGGGGCATCCCCGCTGGGACCGCCAAGCTCCAGCTTGGCAATTGCGGACAAAATTTCATCCACAGATTTCACTGATTGACTCAGATCATAAAAATTGATTAGCTACCCGCGGGTTTTCTCCGTATCCCGCTAATAAGCGAAGTTTATTCTCAGTCTTTTTTAGGACTTCGTAGCCCCCCAGTTATGCTTAAAGAAATCATCTGAAAATTTCTCAAAACTAGAGTGGAGTCATGCGCAGTTTTATAAAGCTCAATTATAGTAAGTTTTTATTTTTCAAATTTATTATAAGGCCGTTTTTTATGAGTCATGTTATTGTTCCTGAGGTTACTATTGATCCCACCCCATTGATGCTTGAGCTATGTTCAGATTCTTTTGATCTGGAGACGGCAGAATTAGATTTGGAGACAATTGAGTCAGCAGCGATCATGATCAAAGAGGCTTGTCATGCCTCAGCTTCTGCAATTGACACATCCAAAACTAACTTACTTCGTGCCTATATGGCGGAACCAAAATGTCGTCGTTGGATGAAAACGGAATTCTTGGATCGAGTTGATTGCGATAGTGGGCTTCTAACTAAGGTTGCCAAACTCTGTAAATTCCGCTTTTATACAGCTGAAAAATTAGTCATTGAAGATCTTGATAACCATGGCGAAAGTGCTCCAAATGAATCCGTGGCAGTTCGTACAGGTGTTCCAGAAAAAACTATTGCGCGAGTTAAGAAAAAAATCGAAAAGAAAAAGATTGAAGCGGAAGAAAAGCGGGCGCAAGCACTTCAAGAGTCTTTAGAAGCGGATAAGCGAGTTGAAGATTTACCTGACGTGGAAATGACTGTATTGAATGTGGATTTATCAACTGAGTCGACAAGTGTTTCTGAGCAAGATTCAAGTTCTGAAGCATCACTTAGCTCTCAAGAAGTGACGTCAGGAACTGGAGAAGTCGTTCAAGAAACAAAGCAGGAATCAACCGTAAACAATGAGCAGCACTCACAAGAATCAGTCATCGAAGTTTCTTCAGCAAATGAGCTCTCTCCCCGTGAATTGGCCTTCCAAAAAGAAATAGAAAAACTACAGCTCCTTCTTGCTGAGAAAGAAGCTGAAATCGCCAATTTGAAGGCCTTGGTTTAAAGAACTTAGGAATCGCTGACGCTTAGGGATCGCTGACGCTTAGGTTGCGCTGATGCTTAGGTTGCGCTGATGCTTAGGTTGCGCTGATGCTTAGGTTGCGCTGACGCTTAGGAATCGCTGACGCTTAGGTAGCGCCAAGTGGGGAGTTTTTTCTGTAGGGGATTTATCGCTTATCAGCGGGATGCGGGGAGCCCCCGCGGGCGGATTAATGATTTTGATGTAATCTGTAGCTGAGCTTTTGCCCACAAATGCTAAGCTGGTGGATAGTACCCAGATGAACCCGTGGGAGGATTAAGTTATTTAGTTTTGAGTTCATCGTAATGGGGCCAGCCTTTTTTGCCATCATCATTTTTTTGATTGAGGCCAGCAGTGCTACGACCATTATCAATAATACTCATGAGCTGTTTTTTCATTTGCGAAACGACTTCGGGGTTTTGTGCCTGCAGGTTAATTGTTTGACCAGGGTCTTTGCTTAAATCAAAGAGTTGAATAGCGGCAGGGTTTTGGACGGGGTCCCAGTATTTTGGATTACGTCCTGAGCCGGCGCCTTCATCCATGATGAGTACCCACTTGTCGCGGCGAATAGCAAACTTGCCTTTGTCAGAATGATGGATGATGGCTTCGCGTTGTTTTTGTATAGTTTGTCCCTTAAGTGCAGGAAGAAAGCTGACGCTATCTTCACCTTGATTATCTTTGAGTTTTAGACCATTCATATCTGCGAGAGTCGCAAGAAAATCAGTAGTGCAAATGGTTTGATCAGAGACGGATCCCGCTTTGATTTGTTTGGGCCATTGAACGAGGAAGGGGACGCGGTGACCACCTTCATAGAGATTGCCTTTGATGCCGCGAAAGTGAGCGCTGGGATTGTGGCCGACTTCGAGTAATTGATCTATTTTTGCCGTGCCAGAACAGCCATTATCAGTGGTGAAGACGACTAGGGTATTATCATAGATTCCCTGATCTTTGAGTGCCTGAATGATTTGACCCACACGCCAATCAGTTTCCATACAGAAATCTGCGTAGGCATTGATCTTACTCTTGGCCTGAAAGTCCTTGTGGGGAGTTACGGGGGCGTGGGGGGAATTGAGAGAAAAATAGATAAAAAAGGGTTCTGGCTTTTTGGCGTTCTCCGCAATGTAATCAACTGCTTTATCAGTAATCTGATTGAGAACTTTGAAAACATCGAAATCGCTATTGGCGTAACCAGGACGGCAAGAATGAAGTTTTTTATCTCCTCCCTTTTTGTCTTTGTGCTTTACGTCGAGTTCAGCAATGAGTTCACGATTTTCAATAAAGCAGTGTGGAGGCATTCCTAGTGAACCAGCCAGTCCAAAGTAATAATCAAAGCCAATATCAACGGGGCCACCTTGGATAGGAGTTTTATGATCGACATTCTCGCCTTTGGCTTTGGGTGAGGCACCACTTGTGATTTTCCAGTTCATGCCAATATGCCATTTACCGATGCAGGCAGTGTTATAGCCTTGGTCTTTTAAAAGCGAGGCTAGGGTCAGACGCTCGGGTCCAATGAGAGCTGGACCATAGCCATTTTGTACGCCATCCTTGAGGCGAGTGCGCCAAGCGTAACGCCCAGTCATAATGCCGTAGCGAGTCGGGGTGCAGACGGATGAATTGGTATGTGAATCAGTGAACATTATGCCATTCTCAGCCATGGAATCGAGATGGGGAGTGGGGAACTTACAGTCTTTATTGTAGGCTTTTACATCGCCGTAGCCCATATCATCGGCGAGGATATAAATGATGTTGGGCTTGCTCTCGGCGAGAAGGAATGAGCCCAATAAAGTGAATAGAGTAAAGAGTTTATTCATGTAAGTTTTCCTGTTTTAAGGTATCCACATATTATTAAGATGAACACAGATTGATTTTTCTTGGCGGTACTGCCGTACGGGCAATTTAAGTTTTGCCCGAAATTGCCAAGCTGGTGCTTGGCGTGCACAAGTTCACCCCTTTTTATCAGCAGCTTTTTTGTCCTTCTTGGCCTTTTTATCCTTCTTATTTTTACCGGCTTTATCATAAGTATACATGCTCGCAATGACTTCTTTGGAGTTTTGAGAGAAGGGGATCGTGCGATCAGCTAATTGGACATATTTACCGTAACCAGCGTTTTTAACGTGCTCTTTTTTCCATTGCTCTAGAAACTTATCGTAGATCTTGCGCATTTCTTCGAGCTGAGGTTTTGCTTCGGGATTCGCTGCGAGGGTATTTTGTTCGAATTGATCTTTTGTAAGGTTAAAGAGTTCTTCTGTAGGAGTGAAATCACCCGCACCATAAAACCAATTGATGTATTTATAATCATCAGTGACGACGCCTAGGCTTTGTGCAGAAGCAATACCCCAAACATTGATGAGTAAGATGGCGTCATGGATGCGATCAGTTTCACCTTTGATTAAAGAAGCAAGGCTTTTGCCATGGTTAGGGGCGGCTTTTGCGACGCCCGCATAATCAAGGATAGTGGGATGAAAGTCAATATTGCCACTTAGGGCATCAATTGTTTTAAATTGTGTTCCAGTATCGTGACGTGGGTCGTAAATGATTGCTGGGGCCAAAGAACCGACTTCATAAGCGTAGAGTTTGCCGCCAAGTCCTTTGCTGCCATTATGGTGACCATTATCGGAAGTGAAGATAATAATAGTATTGTGATCGAGGGCTTGCTCTTTAAGTTCTTCCATAATCATGGCGATTGCCTTATCCATACCGTAGATCATGGTGTGATATTTTTTCATGGTGTCGTCGTAACTCTTGATCCATGACTTACCTTTAGACATGGGACGACCACTCTTGGCTTGCTCAGGGAGTGAATCGACTTCGTTGAAATCGGCGGGCTTGGTGAATTTTACACCTTCGTAGAGAGCGTCGTAACGCGGGTCAGTAGCGAGTGGTGTATGGGGAGCTTTAAAACTAATGGAAAGGCAGAAGGGTTTACCGCTAGCTTTTGCTTTTTTGATAAAATCGCGACCCATGAGGCCAAGGGCATAAGTGGTATGCTCAGCCTTGTCACCATAAACTGATTTATATTCGCGCGCTTCGCGATTTTCATTCATTTGGTAACTTCCTTGGCCCATCCAGCCTGACCACCAGTCGAAACTATTGATGACGCGCTCTGTGGCACCACCCTTAAGAGCCTTGCCTTCTTCATCATTGAGGTGAAAACCAAACTTACCCGCAAAACCTGTATAGTAACCGTTTTCACGGAGCATCATGGGGTAAGAATTCTCCCATTTTTGCCAAGCTAAATTTCCGTGTAGGAAATTAGAGCCCGTGGAAAATTCATAGAGGCCAGTCATGATTTGAGCACGGCTAGCCATACAGATAGCAGTTGTATTATAATTGCGCGTGAAGCGCACGCCTTTTTCCGCCAGTTTATCAAGGGTAGGGGTTTTGACCTCAAAAATATCGAGATGACCTAGGGAGTCCCAGCGCATATCATCGGCTAAAAGAAAAATAATATTGGGGCGCTCACTTGAGCAAAAGGCTGAGCTGCAGATGAGAAGAAGACTAGTGAGAAATTTTTTCATTTTCTATCCTAATTAAATTTTTTGAATGTAGACGTAATAAGCACTGAAGGCTTCGCCTTTTTGATTAATAAATTCGGCTTGCAAAGGGAGTTCTCCTGCTTCGAGTGAAATTTCAAAATGAGCGGCTTCGGCTTCTGGGGTGAGGCTGAGTTCGAGTGATCTATCAGCCAGTTGAATTTTAGCTGCTTTGATATCCAGACTCTTTGTTTTATGATCACCGTCAGTACTGAGGCTCGCTTTGATGTATTTGGGCCAACGATGCAGTGATATTTTGTACTTGCCTGATTCAAGTACATTGAGTGCCCAAAAACCGCGGTATTGCTCACCCTTGGAGATTCCTTTTTGATTCCAAACAACTTTTCCCTTTTCTCCGGTAGATTCATTCGGATAGAGGTCCATGGAATAGAGTTCGGCTTGTTCATGATCGATATCAATGGGAGTGAGTTCGTTAAAGCGGGCTTTGATTGAAGTGTACCATTGAGAATAGGACTTACGTAAAGATTTGACTCTCTCATTATGTTCTTTGGCGATATCATTTTTCTGAGTGAAGTCATTTTTTACATCGTAGAGTTTTTGTCCATCAATGAGTCGCCATTCATCTGTGAGTACAACACTATTCTGAAATTCCTGATCGCGTTTATTCGCTTTGTTCTCTGTGATTAAGAGGCGAGAGAGCTTTTGTGCGGGCTTCGCAATAATTCCGTTGAGCTCAATACCATCAAAGGCAGTGTTTAATGGGTTCTCAATAGCGCAAGCCTTAAGCAAGGTGGGCAGTATATCGATGTGAGCGGTGACTTGATCGAGTTGTTTGCCGCCGATCCAACCACCCTTAGGCCAGTACAGAAAGCAGGGCACGCGGTGGCCACCTTCGTAGAGACTACCTTTTTTGCCCTGCATACCACCATTAAAAGAATCACCTTTTTTGTCGCATGCCGAGCCATTATCACTAGAAAAGATAAGGATGGTATTTTCTTCGAGTTTGAGTTCGCGGAGTTTATTGCGCAGGCGTCCGATATTATCGTCTATATTTGTAACCATGCCGTAAAAGGCGCAGATGCCCTTATCTAAACCAAGCTTTTCGTAGGGTTCGAGATATTTTTTGTCAGCGCCAGTGGGGCTGTGTGGAGCAGTAGTTGAAATAAATAGAAAGAAGGGAGATTTTTTGTTTTCTTCGACAAAATCAAGTGCATAATCAAATTGAACATCAGTACAAAAACCTTTGGTTTTTACCCATTGGCCTTTATTCCAATAGTGACCATCCCAAAGGTCATTTTTCCAGTAATCAGGCAATTGACCAATGCTGCCACCACCAATGCGAAAGACGTCTTGAAAGCCGCGATCTTCGGGACGATAGGGGGCGTTATCACCCAAATGCCATTTACCCACCATGCCAGTTTTGTATCCAGCAGCGACAAAATGATCGGCGATGGTTTTTTCATCTTTGCGAATGATATTTCGACCGCCGAGTGTATGCCAAACGCCAACACGGCTCGCGTATCGGCCAGTGACGAGGGCCGCTCGGCTAGGAGAACAGATGGAATTGACGTGGTAATTATCGAGTCGCACACCTTCGCGGTAGAGTTTATCCATCTCTGGAGTCTGAATGATTTTATTGCCATGGGCAGCGACTTCGCCGTAGCCTTGATCATCAGTAAGGATGAGAACGACGTTGGGGCGATCAAGTGCAAAAGAACTCAGTAAAAGCAAAAGATTTAGAAAGCTTATTTTTAACATGAATGGATCCCTGAAATTGTTTTTCTAAACTTACAGGGCTAAAGGAGGGATTTGGATCATTAAAGAAAAAACAACTGGAATTTTATACCTAATTACCAGCTTGGCAAAATTACCGGGCACGCCAAGCAACAGTTGGGAACGCCAAGCACCAGCTTGGCAAAATTACCGGGGACACCAAGCACCAGCTTGGCAACTGCGGATAAAACGAACTTTTTTTGATCGATAGAATTTACATAAGAAAACTCATACCTTAGTTTTTATAAGGAAAAGGAAGCAGATATGGAAAAGGATTCAACAAGCTGGCATAGTCGTGGTTATTTACCCCACTACGATAATTCGGATGTGTATCAATTCATTACCTTTCGTTTAGCAGATAGTTTGCCGCAGAAAGTTTTACTGAATTTAGAAGAAGATTTAAGTGTATGTGGAGAAGAGAATTTAGATATTAAACGAAGAAAACTTATCGATCAATATCTAGATGCAGGATATGGTTGTTGTGCCCTGGTAAATACGGAAATGGCTGAAGTTATGCGTGAATCATTATTAAGGTTCAATGGTGAGCGATATGATTTAATCGCCTGGTGTATCATGCCTAATCATGTTCATGTTTTGATGAAATCAAAGCTTAGCCTTGCGAAAATAGTTCAGTCCTGGAGATCATATACGGGGAGATGGGCAATGAAACATAATGAAGAACTCGATTTAGGAATACCAGACAAAGCTAAGCGCTTCTGGATGCGAGATTATTGGGATAGATTCATTCGCAGTGAAAAGCATTATTATACAGTCATTGGCTATATTCATCAGAATCCTGTGAAAGCGGGCTTGTGTGATAAGGTGAAAGATTGGAAAATGAGCAGTGCTTATGATGAGAGGAAGTGAGGTTTGAGGAGCTGGAGCAGTAGAGACAAAATTTAGTTTTTGTTGGGTACGCCAAGCACCAGCTTGGCCGAAATACCGAAAAGATGTTGCTTTTCCTTTGAAAGGTAGTGTGCAATATGATTTGAGGGAAGTTTAATTTAAGTTGTTGAGAAGAGTGGGTCGGTAGATGCCAAGCTGGTGCTTGGCGGTACCATACAAAAGCAGATGCCAAGCTGGTGCTTGGCGTACCATACAAAAGCAGTTGCCAAGCTGGTGCTTGGCGTACCATACAAAAGCAGTTGCCAAGCTGGTGCTTGGCGTACCATGAAAATGGTTTTGTTAAGCTATGGATTTCTTATACCAAGTTTTAAATTGAAATAAGTTCGTTATATCCGCAGTTGCCAAGCTAGTGCTTGGCGTACCATACAAAAGCAGATGCCAAGCTGGTAGATAGAACCTGATGGGTTCTCGGGGGCAGCCCCGAACGCTTTGAGGATTGCCACCCTCAACTGGCGGATGGAGAAGGTCTATGGTTATTGCCAAGCAGGTGCTTGGCGTACCATACAAAAGCAGTTGCCAAGCAGGTGCTTGGCATACCCATTAATCTTCTTGGTCGTAGAGTTTCCAGTCTGGGTGACTATAGAGGTGTTTACGGGAAAGCTCTTTGATGTCGTTATTATTCATCCATTTTTGGCCATACTTACTCTTGTAAAAGGGGTGGTCGAGTTCGAGGTGATTTGGTAGCTCGGCAATGAGTTCTTTGAACTGCTTTTTAGCTTGGCTATGTTCTGGATTATTATCAACGCGTTTGTAACCCTCGCCAAAACGTTTGTCCGCAGTGAAATAAAGACGGCCTTCTGGTTTTTCATAGAGAACTGAACGAGCCTCAAGCAGGTGGGTCTTGGTACGGAAAATTTGTACCGGTCCAGTATAAGCGTAAATCCATTCGCGGTGTGTATCTGTTTTTCCACTAAGGAAGGGGAGCTGACTCTTGCCATCAAAAGGAACATCTTTTGGGAAGGGAACACCCGCCATTTCTAAGAGTGTGGGAGCCACATCAGAGAAGTCAGTGAGTTCTTCAGTCATGCCGCGTTTTTTGACACCAGGTCCACAAACGAGGAAGGGGACGTGAACTCCGCGTTCAACGGCACGGTCTTTTGCAGTAGAAGCCGTTCCGTTATCTGAGCAGAAAATGAAGTAAGTATTTTCATAAATGCCAAGATCTTTGGCTTTATTCATGACTTTGCCAACAAGTTTATCCATGTATTGGATAAGGTTGACAAAACGGGTGTTTTGCTTCTGACTATACTCGCCCATGATGCGTTCTTTTTCTTCTTTGCTCTTGCCGCGTACATCAGGCTTTTTAAGTTCAATATCCATGGCTAAACCATTGTCGGGAGTCGTAGTATATGGGCCATGGGGGATAACGATGGGCCAGTAAGCCATGAAGGGCTGATCTTTTTTGGCATTGCGTTCCATGAAATCCATAATAAATTCACAGCGCTGATCGGGTCCGAAATCGTTTTCTGTTGCGTCAAGGTATTTACCATTTTGTACTGTCGATGGATACCAGTAGCGAACATCGGGAAGTTTTACATCTTTACGGCGGCCTTGTTTGACGGGATTAAAACCGAAGTGTTTTTCGATTTTGTCGGCACTCTCGTAAATACAGAATTCATCGAAACCAACTTCTGGAGTGTAGGGTTCGAGAGCACTGCAATGCCATTTGCCCGCGACAGCTGTTTTGTAGCCACCTTCTGAAAGAAGTTTAGCCCAACTATGCTGCTTGGTGAAAAGTGTTCCACGTGAATCGAAAGCCCACATATCATTGCGAAAGGCCCCCGTGCGGTTGGCATAAACACCCGTCATAATGAGGGCACGTGAAGGTCCGCAGATGGCGGGTGCGAAACAGGTTTTAAACTGGACACCTTCAGTACCAATTTTGTCGATGTTTGGCGTTTGAGCCGAATGCGCTTGCCCGTAAGAAGAGAACATGTCTGAGCCCACATCATCGGCGAGAATGAGGACGATGTTGGGCTTTTTATTTGCGGCTTCCGCAAGGGGGCTTAGCGCACTAGAGAAACCTGCTAATGCCGTTAGGATAAATGATTTTATTTTCATAGTTAGACCTTATCAATTTTTAGAAATTTGTTTGTGCCAAGCTAGTGCCTCGCAAAGTGTGCTTATAGTTTTTGTTTTAAATAATTAGCGTAGACTATCCCACATAGTATTGAGCATCGACTCATCATTCCAAGGGTCCGATCCACTACCTGCGTAAGTGGCGACATGGGGGATGGCTCGTACCGAAGAATCCGCAAAAATGTGATTAAATTTAAACTCTTCATGGCTCCAGCTATAATCTCCATTTATTGTACCATTTTGAATGGTTTGCATCTTCATCATTGCCGAGTTTGTTTTACCAATTGTGTTGGTAATGAAATGTCTTTCACTTATAATAATCGTGTACGACGGGATACTGAAATCATTTAGAGAAAGACTTTCACCAGAGCCCTCGGCAATTGCCCCTCGTTTGTTATCGGAAGTTCCGTCGAGCTTTCCTTGAACGGCACTGTATGAACGATTGTTATTTATACCTAGGTCAGTTTCGTCAGTGGGACATGAATAGAGTTTTCCGTCAGTATCACTTGTGCGGCCATCATATCCAATACCGAGATACTGATCATAAGTAATTTGATTAGAATAATGCCCCGGTAGGTGACCTTCGTTATCATCGGCATACATGTGGATGGCACTAGTGATTTGTTTTAGGTTGCTCTTACATACAGAAATTTTGGCACGTTTACGAGCTTTGGCCAAACTAGGTAAAAGCAGGCTTGCGAGTATGCCAATAATGGCCACTACAACGAGTAGCTCAATGAGGGTGAATGGTGATTTGTATTTCGTGTTCATAATAGCCGAAATCATTTCGTTTATAAGTTATTTGTTATCACTTACAGGCTTGGATCTTGGATTTAGATGTGCTTATGAAATAAAGGCTGAGTAATGGGGTCGAAGAATACGCTGGGCTAAGTTACCAAAGACAGACTATGAAACGAATAGATTATATTCAAATCTGTCAATCGTTTGAATGAATTGCTTACTTTTAGCGTTGAGCATCCCACATGGTGCCGATGGTATTATTGTTGCCCCAAGGATCTTTACCTGTATCCAAATATGTAGACATATAGTGAGTTCCCTTAGCTGAGCCATCGGTGAATAGGTAATTAAATTTAAATTTCTCATGACTCCAAGTGAGGTCGCCGTTACTTGTGGAATTTTGTACGTCTTGTGCACGCATGACACCAAAACTATTGCGACCGAGGCGGTTTCTCCAATAATGGAATTCCCCCGTCATAATAGTCGTCGTCGGAAATTTAACACTGCTTAATTTCATAGTGGCTCCACTACCTTCGACAACCATACCGCGTTTAGAGGCTTGGTTGCCATTGAGAACTCCCTGGATCATACTGTAAGAGCGGAGTATATCTGGGTTGCTTTTATTACTTTCGTCAGTGGGGCATTGGTACATTTTTGCGGGAGAACCTGGATATGCAGCCCACATTTGAGAACTTGTTAAGTTGCGTCCGTCATACCCAATGCCTAAATAATCATCATAAGTAATGGAGTTCCCATTTATGCTAAGGTGTCCAGGGACGTGGTTTTCATTATCTCCGCTATAGAGAAAAATTGAGATGCCAATTTGCTTTTGATTACTCAAGCAGTTGGCTATTTTTGCTTTCTTGCGAGCCTTCCCTAAAGCTGGCAGAACGAGGCTAGAGAGAATTCCTATAATAGCCACAACGACGAGGAGTTCGATGAGTGAAAATTTTTGCTGTTTTTTACTGTTCATAAGTTAACCTCTAACATAAATGATTTAAAACCAAGTTTTTGATGATCTTTAAAACATATTTACAGAGTAAAAAAGAGACTTTGGATGTGTGAATGAAAATATCTATAATAAATTTAAATAGAGTTTTTTACGACAGTACTATCTGTGGACTATTTCTTAAAATGAGCTTGCTCATGAAAAGAATTTTCGCTAATTTTTAAATTTAACGCTGAGCATCCCACATAGTATCGATGGTGTTATTATTAGCCCATGGATCTTTGCCTGTATCTAAATAGGTGGAGGTGATGAAAACCGTAGACTAGGGGGAATTTATTAGAGATAAAATAAACGAGTAACTCTAAGAGTTACTCGTTTTAAGGGGTGAATGGAAATAAGGTGAATAAATATTACTTAATTGTTGTAGGCGAATGTTCCTTGAGAGCTTTTAGAGCTGTTTCTACATAAGCCTTACCGAGTTGCTCGTAACCTTCAGGCTTGATGTAGTGAAGTTCATTTTTTTCACCATTAAAATCATCCGTATCAATCCAGTAAGCTCTGGGGTTTTGTTCGGCAAAATCCATTTGGGCTTTTTGCACTTCGGCCCATTTAGAGTTCTCACGTGGAATCGTTCCTTTTTTGAAAAACCCCGAATCGCTGAGGCGGCCAATGACAAAGTTGATATCAGTTCGGCCTAAATCATCTTCGAGTTGCTTTTGCAGTCCCTTAAGACTCTTAAGGTAGACATCACCATTGCCGGCTTTTGAGTCCGCTTCACCTTGCATCCAGATGAAGGTGACGGTAGATATTTTTTGGCCCGAGATAGCTTTTTTAGTCTCGGTCATGAGTTTATCGTAAATGGCACCTTTTTTTGGATCCACTTCCCCTTTGCTGGACTTCCATTCTTTGTACCATTTCGATATGGGCTGTCCACCTTGAGCCACTCTGACGACTATTACTTTGTCTTCTCCCAAGGCTTTAGAAATAGCAGGGTTAAAAAGCTGAGTGTGCTTAAAGCGAGCCATGTTTGACTGACCAGATAGTAGAAAGAGATGCTTACCAGCTTCTTGAGCTAATAGATTCATTGAGCTAAGTAGAAATAGGCAGAGTGCGGTGATTTTTAAAGTGTTCATGAAATCCTCGTATGTTAAAGTTTATTATTTGTACAGTGTGGGGAGTGTTAATTTGGATACAGGGTCTCTTTTTTTATTAAAATTAGATCTTTTTAATATCTTTATTTAATAGCAGTTAAAAAAGCCATAGTGGAGTTGTAGTGTATTGAAACAGCCCTAGGAGACTCGATGAACGACCCATTTCATACAAGACAAACGCTGCTTCAGCGAGTGCAGAATCCCGATGATGAACGTGCTTGGGAAGATTTTGTCGCCTATTATGAGAACTTCATCTACATGGTTTTGCGCCGTATGTGTTACAACCATGAAGATCATCAGGATTTAGTTCAAGAGATCCTCCTCAAATTATGGGAAAAGTTAAAGAGTTATGATCGTGATAAAAGCAAGTTTCGAACTTGGTTGAGTACCGTGATTCGCAATACTTTTATTAATTATTTAGATAAAAAATCTCGCCGTCAAAAGCGTGAGGATATGATTTCTGATCCCTCCATGCGTGAAATGCTTTATGCAGAGAACGGGACTGAACTCGACGTCTTTATCCATAGAGAATGGGAGATATACGCCCGAACTTTAGCTATGGAGCGCATCAAGGGACACTTTTCCGGCAAAGCTTTAGAGGTTTTTGATCGCATGCTCGATAATAAGCCCGTTGCCCAAATTGCCGAGGAACTCGAATTGGGCAGCAGTAGTGTCTATAAAATGGGTGACCGCGTCAAAAATCGCCTCAAAGAAGAAATCAAACAAATCCGTCAAGAACTCGAATTTTAATTTGGATAAACGTAAGCAGATAAGTGAGTTGAGTCAGAGAGCCTTAGAAGGGCGCGATGATCGCTTGATGAATTTGTTTGAAGATGAGGAAGACAATACTCAAAATGAGGGAGTGATCTTTTCCGAGCTGCGACATTTAGCAGAAGATTATTCTCAGAAGTCTGAGCTTGCCCAAGGCGGAATGAAGTTAATAAGTCGGGTTTTTGATAAGCGTACTAATCGCTTTGTTGCGATGGCAGAATTAATCAAAAAAGAAGAATCCGAGCTCTATGAACCCTTTTTGCGAGAGGCACGTTTAACTGCACTGCTTGATCACCCGAATATTATGAATATTCATGAAATAGGGCTAGATCATGATTCGCACCCTTATTTCACAATGGATTTAAAGCAGGGTGATAATCTAGAACTTATTTTAAAGAAAATAGCCAATGGTAACTCAAACTACAAAGAAAAGTATGGTTTGAATGAACTTCTGGATATATTTCAAAAGGTTTGTAATGCAGTGGATTACGCCCATTCAAAAGCGGTGGTTCACCTCGATTTAAAGCCCGACAATATACAAGTTGGTGACTATGGTGAAGTTTTAGTTTGTGATTGGGGACTGAGTAAGATTATTGGTTCAAACGATGACGTACAGCAGGATAACTTGTTGAACCCTGATATTTTGAATAATATGACTCTTCATGGAGTGATCAAAGGTACCCCAGGTTATATGGCACCTGAGCAAATCTCTGGTGATGAGAAAACTCAACAGACAGACGTTTTTTCCTTGGGCTGTATACTCTATAAGATTTGTACTGGGAAGGAACCCTTTAAAGGCGAACTTGAGTTTCTTTTTACAAAGACAGTTGAAGGCCGTTATACAGCCGTATTGGAATTAAATAAATCTATTGCAATGGGTTTGGCCGCTATCGTTGATAAAGCGATCCGACCTAAACCTGAAGATCGTTATTTATCGGTTGATCAGCTTATCAATGATTTACGTAAATACCGTGAGGGTTTTGCGACAGAAGCAGAAAATGCGGGGGCTTTGCGTTTATTGCAATTGCTTTATAAGAGGAACAAAACGCTCTCATACTTATTGCTGAGTTTTTTTCTTGTGACCTCCACTGGACTTTATATCTTTATTAATCGTATTGCAGATGAACGTGCTATAGCTTTTGAGGAGCGCGATAGGGCGCGTTTAGCCAAAGAAAAAGAGGGCTTAGCGAGAAAGGAGGTCGAAAGGAACTTTCTTATTGCGGAGACCGCAAAAAAAGAATCGGAAAAAAGTGCTGAATTATTAGCTCAGGAAAAGCTACAACTCGAGAAACTTAATAGAGAATATGTCAATGACTTGGTCAATCAGAGTGTCTTTATAAGTGACAATATGAATTTTTGGGAATTACATAATGATCGTTTACATCGCGAGACCTTACTCTATCTTGATCGTGCTATAAGTCTTAATAGTAATGCATCCATGGCGTGGAAGCAGAAAGCTCATTTGCTCTTCATTATGCAACGCTACCGTGATGCTAAAACTTGCTTTGAGCACCTAGAGGGTTTTGATGAGCTGAAAAAAATATGCCAGGATTTTATAAAAAGGGAAGAGCGGCAATCACTCAAAAGTTTTATTAAAGTTCTCAGACGACTCGGTGATCTACAGCCCAGACCTCGCTACCGGACCTTGATGGATCAAATGATTAGTTATGACCTCCATGCACATAAGCGTTCGGAAGAAGATGAGATAGCCATCACAAAGCTCCTAGTTGAAATTTGGCACCCGAATAAAAAAGTTTCTCTTGAATTTAACTCAGAACTTCGGGAGTTAACTTTATCGGGACCCATTAATTACTTGCGCTTTGAGCGTAACCCGAGTGGGAAACGACGTTCAATTTTATGGTTGCTCAATCCTAAAGTTATCATTTTTAAAGGAACAGAATTCAAGCAATTGAGTCAGCTTTTTGATCTGCCACTGGTGAAACTGGATGTGCGAGGTACGCAAATAAAGGATTTAACTCCCCTGACAAAATTTAAAAGTTTGGAGAGGATAATTGTGGAGGAAGGGCAGTTTAAAAAAGAGCAATTAAAGGCTTTGCCTCAGTGGGTGAGATTGACCAAGAAAGAAATTGCTCAGCCATAAAAATCAAAAAAGATAAAAGTTCCGGTTTATTTGAAATTAAATTGCCTAGAGGTCCAAAGTGTGATTTTGGATCTGTAGGTGATTCTAGGACCCCAAGGTTTTAAATAAGGAAATTATTATGGATAAACGTACTGTTGTCATTAACCGCAGGCGCTTTTTAGCTGGCTCAGGTATTTTACTTCCGATCCCATTTATGGCATCACTGGAGACGAGAGCGGCAAGAAAAAAAGCCTCATCAACTGCAGTAAATAAACGTTTTATTTGTATCGCTCCAGAATACGGAATTCACCGTGCCAGTTTGATTCCAACTAAGCCAGGCCCTTTGAGTCAATTGCCCAAGTATGCCCAAAGTTTAAATGCCCACCGCAGGGATTTTTCAATTTTTTCGGGTATCGATCATCCCATGGTGGGAGGCGGGCATGCCGCTACTTCCACCTTGTTAAATGGCATGAAAAAAAGTCTTTGTGGCGGCGACCTCAAAAAAATGCTTTCATTAGACATGTACCTTGCAGATAAATTTGGGCGAGACACTCGCTTTCCACTTTTAACTGTAGGCAATGGTTCGGCGGTGACTTTTAATAATAAGGGCGTAGCCGTTCCGAAAATAGAATCACCGGAAAAACTCTTTGCCAAGGTCTTTCAGCAAGATAATCCTAAAGAGATCAAGAAACGCGAACAGTCATTAAATCAAGATTTAAGTATTCTCGATAATTTAGTTTCCGATGCAAAATTTCTCGGGAAAAACCTCGACAAAACGGATCGTGAAAAATTTGAAGAATATTTAACGAGTTTACGAGCAACAGAACAGCGTCTCCATCAAGAAAAACAATGGCTTTACAAAGAAAAACCCAAACCGGAATTCAACCCTTTTGAGAAGGCGGCAGAGATGGATGAGCCACCTCACCGTAACGATTTATTTTTGGATATTATAGCTTTAGCCCTACAGACGGACTCAACGCGATTTGTGACTTTTCAAATGCCTGGGGGCAATGGCTTTTTACCGGTAGAAGGGGTCAATACGGCTTATCATACACTGACGCATCACGGACATCGCCCCGATCGAGTTGGGCAATTGAGTTTGATCGATCAATGGCGCTACAAACAATTAGCCAATTTCTTAGATAAATTAAAGAAAATGAAAGATGGAAATGGGCGGCCCTTGCTTGATACGACTTTGCTGATGTTTGCCAGTGGCATGTCTGATGCGAGCAATCACTCAAGTAAGAACAATACCGTGTT
The DNA here is from genome assembly GCF_000170755.1 of Lentisphaera araneosa HTCC2155. Taxonomy (NCBI): domain Bacteria; kingdom Pseudomonadati; phylum Lentisphaerota; class Lentisphaeria; order Lentisphaerales; family Lentisphaeraceae; genus Lentisphaera; species Lentisphaera araneosa. The sequence continues at coordinate 302,876 of NZ_ABCK01000001.1, read as the reverse complement.
ATTTGCTGGAGGTGGACTCAAGCATGGCAAACACCATGCTTTAAAGGGGACAAAAGATGGTGTTATTAGTAATCTTTATGTGACTTGTCTAAATTATTTTGGCCTTCGTGAAAAATCATTTGCGACAAGTCGTGGCAATTTAAATCACCTTTTGAGTTAAAGATGAAATTGAAATTATTATTCATTTTTACTTGTTTAACATCAGTCGTGCAGGCAGACTTTCGTTCTTTTATGAGGACATATTGTTTGGAATGCCATAATGCCTCGAAACAAAAAGGTGATCGTCGTTTTGATCGCTTGCGAATTGATTTCACCAATCCTCATAGTGCAGAGTCGCTTCAGGAAATTTTAGATATTTTAAATTTATCTGAAATGCCTCCCAAAAAGGCGGATAAACAACCCTCTGAAAAAGAATTAAAACAGGTGATTGATTGGCTAACTAATAATTTGCAGAAAGCCAAGGAAAAAGTTAATAAGAGTGCCAATGGGCGAGTGGTTATTCGACGTTTAAACAAGACCGAATATCGCAATAGTGTTCGCGATATATTTGATATTAATACCGAGCTCTATGACCCGTCCATGGGCTTTCCTGAAGAGAATGAAGAAGAGGGCTTCGACAATATTGGGGGCGCCTTAATCATGAGTGAATACTTAATGCGTGAGACATTATTAGCTGGAGAAGTCATAGCAGAACGCGTAGTGCAACCAGGCCCACGGCCCGAAGTCAATAACTTAAGCCTTACGCCTGAACTAAGAGGTGAAGCTTCTCGAGAGTTAGGTAAGTATTATTATACCAGGTTTATTCAAAATGGCAGCCTGATAATCAAGTCGGGCAAACGCCAATGGGAAGCGTCGAACGATGGGCGCTATAATTTAAAAATCAAAGCGACTATGTTAAACCGCTTAACCAGTCAGATACCTTCGAGTAACTTACGTTATGATTCATCTGAACCAGCAAAATTAAAAGTTACGGCATATAAAATGGGCGGGAGTGCGCCCTTTACTCAGGTGCTTGGTGAATTTGATGTCGCAGATGAACAAGTGGGCGAAATCAATATTACGACTGAATTACGTCGTGGCAGCAGGATCAAAATTGAATGGGTCAATGGTCCAAACGGCTCAGTTAAAAGAATCACTCGAAAAGTCCTGCACAAATATCACCCGGAGGCGCTGCAGGGGCATAAAAATCCAACGCAAATGTATTTTGGTGCGGGGCCAGAAATGCAGATTAAGGAGTTCCATTTAGAGGGGCCTTTTTATGATGAATGGCCTTTGCCCGTCTTCGCAAAATATTTTGGCTCACTGAATTCGAATTCATCATTTGCAGATTTAAAACTCAGTTTAAAGAAACTCTCCTATCAAGTCTATCGAGGTGAGCAAGGCAATCAAGATCCCGCTTATTTGAAAATGGCCCAAAAAGCCATGGATCAAGATGGAGATGTGTGGACAGCAGCGAAAGCTGGAATCAAGACAATGTTGAGCTCGCCGCAATTTCTCTATATGGCAGAAGCTCCAGCGAAAAGCTCAAAATCTCGACTGAGTGCTCGTGAACTAGCTGTGCGGATGGCTTACTTTTTATGGAAATCCTCACCAGATGAAGAACTTCTTGAATTAGCAAGCAATAAAAAACTCTTAGATCCCAAAGTGCGATTAAGGCAATTGGAGCGCATGTTAATAGACCCTCGAGCCAAAGGCTTTGTCGAGGACTTTTTAGGGCAATGGTTGTGGCTGGAGACATTAGGTGATATGCCTCCGAGTAAGAAGGATAAACTTTATTACAAGTATAATTTAGAAAAGGCGATGGCTCAGGAAACTTATTTATTTACGGAAGATTTATTGAAAAGAAATGGACCTCTGGAAAATTTATTGGATGCCGACTACACATTCGTCAATGAAGGTTTGGCCGCACTCTATGGGATTTCTGGAGTGACTGGGGAAGAATTTAGAAAGGTACAACTCCAAGGAAGGCCTGAAAGAGGGGGACTCATGGGGCAGGCAAGTGTTTTAACTGTCACAGGCAATGGAGTAGAATCGCTTCCCGTTACTCGCGGTGTATGGATTTTAGAAAATATTATGGGCACGCCACCACCGCCACCACCGCCAGACGTACCGGAAATTGCTCCGGATACTTCAGGCACTCAAACTGTACGGGATTTATTGGCAAAGCACCGCGAAGACTTCAGCTGTAATGAGTGTCACAAAAAGATGGATCCCTTTGGACTCGCAATGGAAGGCTACGATTATTTAGGGCGCTATCGCGAGCACTATGGTCATAAGTCAAAAAGTAAAAACAAAATCAACTTGGCAGTGCAAAGTCATGATGGAGTCAACTTTGAAGGATTGCCAGGAGTTAAGCAGTATATAAAATCTAAACCAGATATGTTTACGCGCTGCCTCACTGAAAAGTTATTGACTTTTGCAGTGGGCAGAAAAATGGTTTTTACTGATCGTAGAAGTATTGATGCCATTGTGCAAAGAGCAAAAAAAGAAGGCTTTGGTCTGCGGGACTTAATGAAATTAATTGTCCTTAGTGAGGTGTTTATTACAAAATGAATCACTTAATTTCATATAATGAATCGACCAATCGTATTGTCCTCGAATGCCCAAGCTGCGAACGTGAATTGCGCATAGAATATAATCCACTTGGTGGAGAACTTAATTGTCCTTACTGCTCTGCCATAAATGAAGTTCCCGACCAAGAACAGTTGAATCATATTTTAGCTCAAGCAAGTACTGCTGCGCCACTTTCTGAGCCTAGCTTAGAAGAACTTTTATCTGACGATGATTCAAATAATCCCTCAGTTTCTGAGCCTAGCTTAGAAGAGCTTATATCTGACGATGACTCAAGTGAAGAAGTCATCAATGAAACAGCCCAA